>JACMIM010000528.1 GCA_014381165.1 Roseiflexaceae bacterium | reverse complement strand
GTTTGGGCACGCCCCATTTCGCTCGCCACTACTCTGGGGACGGTCATACTTCCTCGGCCTACTGAGATGTTTCAGTTCAGCCGGTTCCCTCCGCGTTCCCGCGGTCCCCGCGTAAGCGGGGGGGTTGCCCCATTCGGAGATGGTGGGATCACAGCCTGCTCACGACTCCCCCACCCTTTTCGCAGCGTTGCCACGTCCTTCGTCGGCACCCAGCGCCAAGGCATCCACCGTCTGCGCATCATGTCTTCCCGAACCTGCCAGCCGTCGGCGCGATCACGCGCACGCCGCGGCGCGGTGGCACGTTCCCCGCAGGGAACGTGCTGATGATGTCGTTACTGTTGATTGGTAAGGTACTCAAAACCCGTCAACCCCAGCCTGCGCTGCGGTTGACGGGCTTCCGAGGCCGTCACCTCTGAATGGTCGCGCTGCGCCTGCCCCCCCGCCGGTGCGCGGGATGGGTGTCCCGGCGTGAATGCCGGACTCCCTAGAAAGGAGGTGATCCAGCCGCAGCTTCCGCTACGGCTACCTTGTTACGACTTCGTCCCAGTCGCTGCGCTCACCCTCGGCCGCTGCTTCCGTCCGAAGACGGTTGGCGCACGGACTTCAAGCGCTCGCAACTCCCATGACGTGACGGGCGGTGTGTACAAGGCCCGGGTACGTATTCACCGCGCCACTGCTGATACGCGGTTACTAGCAACTCCGTCTTCATGTGGGCGAGTTGCAGCCCACAATCTGCACTGGGGGATGGGTTGCCGATTGGCCAGACATTACTGCCCAGCAACGCGCTGTCCATCCCATTGTAGCGTGTGTGTCGCCCTAGGCGTAAGAGCCATGCGGACTTGACGTCATCCCCGCCTTCCTCCCCGAAGGGCAGTCCGACTAGACACAAGTAACTAGCCGTAGGGGTTGCGCTCGTTGCGGGACTTAACCCAACATCTCACGACACGAGCTGACGACAGCCATGCAGCATCTGTGGTAGACCCTCGAAGGCGACCCGCTTTCACGGGCTTGCACTACCATGTCCAACCTAGGTGAGGTGTTGCGCGTTGCGTCGAATTAAACCACACGCTCCGCTGCTTGTGCGGGCCCCCGTCAATTCCTTTGAGTTTTAAGCTTGCGCTCGTAGTTCCCAGGCGGTCTGCTTCCCGCGTGAGCTAAGCGACCCAGCGGTATGGATAACCGCCACGTCGCGAGCAGACATCGTTTACGGCGTGGACTACCAGGGTATCTAATCCTGTTTGCTCCCCACGCTCTCGTGCCTCAGCGTCAGAAGGTGCCCAGTTGGCTGCTTGCGCCCTTGGTGTTCCTGCCAATCTCTACGCATTTCACTGCTACACTGGCAATTCCACCAACCTCTGCACCCCTCGAGTGAAAGGGTTTGCCGCGCACTCGTGCAGTTAAGCCGCACGCTGGCACGCGACACCTATCTCACCGCCTACACACCCTTTACGCCCAGTAAATCCGGATAACGCTTGCCCCCTCTGTATTACCGCGGCTGCTGGCACAGAGTTAGCCGGGGCTTATTCGCCAGGTACCGTCCGTATCTTCCCTGGCAAAAGGAGTTTACAACCCGAAAGCCGTCATCCTCCACGCGGCGTTGCTCGGTCAGGCGTGAGCCCATTGCCGAAAATTCCTTGCTGCTGCCTCCCGTAGGAGTCTGGGCCGTGTCTTAGTCCCAGTCTGGCTGGTCGTCCTCGCAGACCAGCGACCCGTCATCGGCTTGGTAGGCCGTTACCCCACCAACGACCTGATGGGCCGCACGCTCATCCCAGGGCGCGCGTTGCCGCGCTTTCCTCCGCAGAGCTTATGCGGGATTAGCCCGGCTTTCGCCGGGTTGTCCCCCACCCCGGGGTAGATAACATACGTGTTCCTCAGCCGTGCGCCACTCAGGCCCGAAGGCCTGCGTGCGACTTGCATGCATTAGGCACGCCGCCAGCGTTCATCCTGAGCCAGGATCAAACTCTTCACTGCTGGTGGAGCCGCCGCCCGTGACCTACGCCACCGGGCCAACGCCCCCCAGTGCTGCACACCCCAACCGGGTGGCAGGTTCATCGCGACCATTCAGTTGTGAAGGTACAGGCTGGAGGCATCCACGCCAGCCCCACGTCAGCGGACGAGCGACAAAAAACCAGGTGGGGCGTGATGCCTCCAGCCTGGCGACGTCTCCGGTGTGACCGGCGCGGTTCGCGTGTTGTTTTGTCCTGTCTGCCTTGCGACTAGACGTTTGCTCTCTCCAACGTGGCGTAGTATAGCACTGTGTTCACTGCTTGTCAAATTTCGCGTATTAGGCTCTCTAATCGGCTATTCTCGCATTTTGCGATTTTCCGGAAGGAGCGATTTTTAGTGATTTTACGCCTCTTGACAATTTCTACAAGGCCGATATACTTGCTCCACCCCAAGCAGAACAGAGGAACACATGGCAGAACGATCTGTCCCACGCATTGCCCCTAGCGACGAGCGGCTGCGGATTACCGAGAAGCTAGCGTTTGGCGCAGGCGATCTTGGTCCTGCTATTGCGACCGCCGTAAGCTCCTTCTTTCAGCTTATCTTTCTGACCACGGTTGCCGGATTACGCGCGGATGTGGCTGGGCTGATTCTGCTGGTCGCCAAAATATGGGACGCTTTTAACGACCCTGTGATTGGCTGGCTGACCGATCGCACATCATCGCGCTTTGGCCGCCGCCGACCATGGTTATTGTTTGGGGCAATTCCGTTTGGCCTAAGCTTTTTTCTGATGTGGCTTGTGCCGCCATTCGACGATACCGGCAAGTTCTTCTATTATCTTTTGACGGTGCTGCTATTCGATACGGCCTTTACGATTGTGAATGTGCCATATACGGCAATGACACCGGAACTGACCAGCGATTATGACGAACGCACCAGTTTGAATTCATACCGCTTTGCTTTTAGCATTGGTGGCGGCCTGCTTGCGGCATATTTTCATCTCAATATCGTCAATGGCTTTTGCGTCAACGCGACCGCCTGCACGGTCGATGAACAGCGGACAGGGTATTTAGTCGCGGCGGCGGTATGGGGCGTTTGTAGTGCATTGCCATTTTTTTGGTGTTTTGCTGGCACGCGCGAGCGCCACGTTGTAACGGCAGACGCACCCAAACAAATCGGCATTCTCGAACAAGTACGAGTAGCGTTCAAAAACCGCGCGTTTTTGTTTGTGATTGGTATCTACTTATTCTCGTGGTTGGCAGTGCAAATCACGGCTTCTGTGATTGCGTTTTATGTCACTTTTTGGCTTCAACGTGCCGACCTCATCCCAATTGTTCTCCTGGCAGTCCAGGGTTCGGCGTTTGTTGCCTTGTTTATCTGGAGTGCGGTTAGCCGTAGAATTGGCAAGAAGGCTGTCTACATTATTGGCATGACCTTCTGGATTCTCGTGCAGTCTGCCTTCTTTTTCGTGCAGCCGGATCAGGTCGAACTGGCGATCGCGCTAGCGGCACTCGCGGGGGTTGGTCTGGCCACCGCGTATCTGATTCCTTGGAGCATGATGCCGGATGTGATCGAACTCGACGAGTTGGAAACCGGACAGCGACGCGAAGGTGTGTTCTACGGCTTCATGGTACTGCTCCAGAAGGTTGGCCTGGCGCTTGGCCTGTACCTGGTTGGGCTTGCTTTACAGTTACAGGGCTTCGATCAGAATGCGCCTGCAGGCCAGCAGCCAGAAAGCGCGCTTTTGGCGATCCGCTTGATGATCGGCCCGGTGCCAACCTTTATTTTGATTTGTGGAATTGTGCTGGCTGCGTTCTACCCAATCACCAAGCAGAAGCACGAGGAAATTCTGGCACAGCTGCGAGAACGGCGAGGGGCATAGAAGCCGACCTGTTTGCCACGAAGGCACGAAGACACGAAGCCGGAAAGGCGTATAAAATCTTCGTGTCTTGATGGTGTATCAGCTCGTGAAGCCTTGGCGTTTGCGAACAGCTTTCGCGCAGCGCTCGCACCAGAGCACACGGTTTTCTAGCGCCCAGATCGCGCCGCCATCTTTTGGAATGATGTGGTGATAGACCTGGCGCGAACGCCGCCGTTCGCCACAGCGCTCGCAGATACCGCCGGATCGTCGCCAGACACGCAGATCGAGCAGCATCTTCCAGGGCGTATCCATTGCCAGATGCAGCGTCAGGCCTTGCGCGAGCGGTGTAAGCGCTGGGACGAGGCGCGCAGCACCCCAGACAAGTGGCAGCGTCACGAGCGGATTGTGGATGACCGAGCGCAGCGGGCCGTAGCGCGGGCGGGTGTCGCCCGTAGTGGGGCGGCCCACCCGCCGCCGATCGTACTGGATTGCGCCAAGAGGGTTGGTGTCGCCGCTGCGCGAGGCATACAGCACAAGGTGATCGACATCGATGATGGTACCGGCAATAACAACCAAAGCGGCACGCCAGGGTGCGCGTGGGTAGAGCATAACGGCGGCGATGCTGGAAGCAATTAGGTGTGAGCGGAAGCGCATAACAGGATTAGAAACCTTTTCAATGCTATGGTACGTAAAGATTTTATTCTGCGGATGATCGAACAGTTGGTCGGCGTGATTCACGAACTGCTTGGCTTACGCGCAGCCGAGGACTTTCAGGCCGCTCTGGAGTTGCTGGAGCGAACGTACCCGCAGCTCACTGGTCTCGACGGCGACCTGCTCCGTAACACCGAACCTGCGACCTTGCTACAACTGCTCTCATTCGCTGGCGAACTCGATCTCGGCAAGGTGGTAGCCGCCGCCGAACTGCTAAAGGAGGAGGGCGACATTCGCGCGAGCCTAGACGATGACGCACAAGCGTATGCCTGCTATGATCGCTCACTGTTTCTGTTTGTAACACTCGTCGAGCGCCATGGGCCGCAGTTGATTGACAGCCGCCTTCAGCGTGTTGATGCGGTGGCCGATGCGATCGCTCGCTATGCGCTGCCTGCCGCGACTGGATACCGTCTGTTCGACTACTACCGCCTGACCCACCGCTATGCCGATGCCGAGAACTGGCTATTTCGTGTGCTGGAGGCCGAGCCGCACGATAACGATCTACGGCAGGCCGGTGTCGCGTTCTTCGCGGATTTGCTACAGCGCACCGACCATGAGCTGTACCTGGGTGGCCTTTCCCGCACTGAAGCCGCCGACAGCCTGGCAGAACTCACGCAGAATAGCTAGTTGCCACAAAGACACGAAGCCACGAAGACCGGAAGGTCAGCATTTTCTCGGAGTTGCACTCTAACCCTTTGCACAGCGCTGGCTAGCGGCGCTGGAAGCGAGCGAGGTGAAACCGCTCGACCGAGTAAAAGCCCAACGACCGGTAGGCTGCGCGGGCTGCGGTGTTCTGCTCCAGCACCATAAGATAGACGCGCGGCGCAAGCGCGAAGGCGGCCTGAGCCAGGGCGGCAGTTGCGGCTTTGGCGTAGCCGCGCCCACGCTGATTTGGGTGCGTAGCCACATGACCAATTTCAATTACCTCGAGCGTTGCGAAATGGGTTGCCGCCATGGACACCAGCTGCTGATCGACAAAGCAGCCGAAGGCCGGCCCGAATTGCAGAGCGCTCTCGTGCCAGACAGAAAGCGATGCGGCCTGGGCTAGCGCGCTCATTGTTGGAAGGTCGGCTTGAGTTAGGCGGCGAGCAGAATGGTTTGTCGGGACGCGCAGTGTTTCAGGCTCAACGACCATTTGATATTCAAGCTCGTGGTCGATCAGCGCAGCGAGCTGCTGCATTTGCTGAAACTGTGGCTCCGGCAGCAGCGCCATCGTCGGTTGGGACAGAAGCCCAGGATTACGGGTGGATAGCGCAGCGATCAGCGCGGCGGCGATCTCGCCGGTTTCTGCGGTGAAGACCAAGTTTGGCGCTGGCAGATCGAAGTAGGTCGAAGCAACGCCGACGATTCGCCCGACGCGCTGCGCCACCAGCACATCACAGCGGGGCCGCAGCTGCGAGAGGTTCGAGGCCAGCAGTGCGCAGCGGTACGGCCAGCGCCGCAGGTAGGCAAGCGCGGTTGGTAGTAGGGCGTCGGTAAGCGGCTCAATCATGGCAACGGGCCAAGCTGTTCGTAGCGCTCGGCGAGCGACAGGTTGGTCCAGCGCATGCCTTTTTCGCCACCACTGAGCAGTAGTTGGCGTGCGACACTGGCTGGCAGGGCCTGCGTATCAAGCCGGCCCTCACGGTAGAGCGACAGCACCTGTGGGTAATCGCTGGCGAGGCCAAAGTTAGCCAGACCTATGACCAGGTGGGTGCGTTTTGTGGCGTCCTGCTCGATCGCCAGGCGCTCGCGCAGCTTACCTATCAGCGGCTCGCGCTGGTGCGGGTCGAAGGTCGCGGCGCAGTTGAGGCACAGCATGGCGACAGCCTGGCCCTCGTGCGCAAGCGTTTCGTCGTCGAAGGCTGCCCACAGTGGGGCGATCGCAACAGCGCCCAGCCGCCCGATGATCGTGGGCACCTCATTCGCCCAGGAGCGGGCGATTTCATCCCATTCACCATGAATATCGATGGGAAATTCACGTAGAATCGGCAGGATCATGTCAACTTTTGGGAGTTCGCCGAGCAGCCGCAGGGCATGCAGCGGCGCGAACAGCTCGGGTTCGTCCTCGTCGAGCAGGGCGAGGTTGGTGGCGAGCGCCAGCAGTGGTGCGAAGGCAGCGTCACCGCTTTTCAGGATAGTACGGATGCGTGTATCGCTAGGTCGCAGCCCGGCTGCACGCAGCTCGCGCACATGTTCAGCGGCGGCAACATCAACACTCATGTTGGATTCTCCTGTTCGTAATTGGCGAGCAACCTGCTGATCGGCCTGAAGCTGCGGCGGTGGTGGATGGTCACGCCGTGCGTGTGCAGGGCATACTGGTGAGCAACGGTGCCATAGCCCTTGTGCGCGGCGAAGCCGTAGCGTGGTAAGTGGGCACCAAGCGCAGTCATCAGGCGGTCGCGGGTTACTTTCGCTACAATCGATGCAGCGGCGATGCTCAGGCAGCGTGCGTCGCCCTTGATCAGGGCGCGCTGTGGGCAGGGCCAACCGTGTAGCTCGACGGCGTCGATCAGCAATACATCTGGCAGCACCGGCAGCGAGAGCAGCGCTATGTGCATAGCCAGGCGTGTAGCATTCAGGATACCATGGGTGTCGATGATGTAGGCCGACACGATGCCGACCGCGTAGACCGAGACTGCCGTAATCTGGCCATACAGGTTATCGCGCTGCGCGCTGCGCAAGGCTTTCGAATCATCGACACCGGCAAGCAGCGACGGCTGTGCGATCACAGCATCGGAAAGGAGCACGGCTGCGGCCACAACTGGACCGGCCCAGCAGCCGCGCCCGACCTCATCAAGACCGGCTACGTGCGTGTAGCCAGCGGCGCGCAGCGTTTGTTCTTCTTCGACAGTTGGTGGCACAGTTGTTTCTAGGGTGCCTACTCTGGCAGTATAGCGGTAATGATATGTAAATCGGCGCTTTGGGCTTGGTCGGGGCGTAATTGCTCACCTACTGTAAAGCCAGCGGCCGCAAGCCGCGTGGTGATTGGCGAAGCGGGGGCGAGGGCCTGCGATTGGTCGGCCAGCACTGGCCGCTGGAGTGTCAGCCGGTAGAGCAGATCGACGACACGCCGGTAGAAGGTGCCGCTGCGGTAGGTTGCACCTAGCACGACAACAAGCTGGCCGCCTGGCCGCAACACGCGCCGAGCTTCGACAAGTGTAGCGGGAGCGATGATGTATTCGCTGGGAAATGTGGCGACAAGCGAATCAAATGAGGAGGACCTGAAGGGCAAGGCCTGGGCGCTGGCGCACGCGAGTGGCGTTATAGATTTGCGCCGGGCCAGCCGAAGCATTTGGCGCGAGCGATCGATACCGACTGCGTGGTGCTCTGGCCGCCCGAGTAGTGCGCGTTGCAGGTTGCCGGTGCCACAGCCAAGCTCCAGCACACGACCATCCAGCAGTGGCAGGGCGGCTAACGTCCAAGAAGACCACTGACCAGCTGAAACCGCCGCAGCTACAGCATCATACGTCCAGCTGAACTCGTGGTAGAAGCGCGTGAAGGCCCAGCGAACGATCGAAGGATGCAGGCGAAAGGCTGCGGGTTCCAGAGAACCGTACTGATCTTTCGCCTGCATCCTTCGCCCCTTAGCCTTCAGTTGTAGCTGTTAGCGTCGCTCTTTGATGCGAGCCGCCTTGCCGGTCAGACCACGCAGGTAATAGAGCTTGGCGCGGCGAACCTTGCCTTGGCGAACAACGCGGATGTTCTCGACACGCGGCGAGTGCAGCAGAAAGGTGCGCTCTACGCCAATGCCATGCGACGCGACCCGGCGGAGCGTGAAGTTCTCGTTGATACCGCCACTGCGGCGGCTGATCACAACGCCCTCGAAATCCTGCACACGCTCGCGGTTACCCTCGACCACGCGAACGCCGACCCGAATCGTATCGCCGACGCGAAACTCGGTGATCTCGGGTTTCAGATGGCGCTGCTCAATTTGATCTAGAATTTGCTGCGACATACCATACCAACCTTTTCACACAAATAACTGGGGCGACGATAGAGCTATCTCCCCATCGGCCCCAGTGACACATACCATCAGTTACACCTGTGGGGATTATAGCATAGGTGTGGGAGGCGAGCAAGCGAGCGTCTGGGGCTTTGTAACGGCATCAACCCGACCCGGCGCTGAAGCGCTGGGCTAGTGGGCTTAGCGTGTGCCCATCTGGCCAACGCCGACCCGGCGCTGAAGCGCCGGGCGAGTGGATACATCTGGCCAATCTTTATGCATCACGATAACCCGGCTATGGTTACACGACTGGTGGTGTGGCGGTCAGCGCGACGATCAGCGTGTATGCAAGCGCGAGTGCGCCGGTGGCTGCGGCGATCCAGCGTGTACGGGCGGGAATACTGCGCGCTTCGGCAGCGACGCGCTCACGGCTTGCCAGCCACTCGCCAAGCTTTGCGCCGGCCCAGCCGCCAATAACGCCCATGAGAAGGCTCCAGATAAGCATCCAGGGCAGCGTAGCGGCATTCACGCGCGGATACACCATCGACAGCGAGATCAGCGGCAGTACAACTGCCAGCGAGGCCAGCGAGCCAATGATACTGCCTAACAGCAGTGTGCGCGGGTGTGCGGCTTGGGGCAGGCGCGTGGCATACCAGAGATCGAGTGCGACGGCGGCGGGCAACAGCAACCAGAATGGCTGCACCGCTACTACCGCTCCATCGAACTGCGCGAGCGCAAGCGCGCTGCCGGTGCGACACAGCGCAACCAGCAACGCCAGCAGCGTGGCTGCGCCCACTCGCCTGGTGACGTGCAATGCAAGATTGCCACAGAACAGCGCGATGATTGTCACAACCACCGGGTAGAGTGGCTCGGGACGGCTCCAGAATGCATCGCGGAAGTTATTTCCCGTGGCTTGTAGTGGTATCTCGCGAACTTCAGCCCACTCGGTTACACCGACTTGAAGCACGGCGATTGCTGCCGTCATCAGCAGCGAGAACACCAGCAACTCAAAGCCTTGGATGCCGACGAGGCCGCGCCAGGGGCTGCGCGGCACGAACGAAAGCACCAGCGCGATCGAGCTGTACATCACCAGCGACATCCCGGCGACGATCCACACATGCGGCAGGCTCCATGCGGTCAGGTCGACGCCATAGATGATATGCCACATCTGATCGGCGGGCAGCGAGACCACCAGCAACGCCGACGCAAGGCAGATAATGCCGATCTGCGGCTCGGAGCGAAAGCGCGCCCGCAGATCGCCACGGGCCAGGAGTGCCACGCTGCCAAGTGCGAACAGTGCAATGATTGCAAGCGACGAGTAGATCAAAAGGTGGGGAGCCCAGAGAAAATCGTCGCCGAAGCCGCCGAAGCGCAAGTGCCATGCTTCATCCCAGATACTGCCAGCGGTAAATAGCAACCCGGCGATCGGCAGGAACAGTGCGAGCAGGCGGCGGCGCTCTGGTGAAAGCATGGGAAGCGTTGCGGCGCGCTCGGGCATTGGGCTGAGGTACAGCCAGTAGCCAAGCAGCCCAAACATGACAAGCGCACCGAGCGCTAGTGCTACACCTGCGACGAACAGCGGCCCTGGGCGGGCGGTTCCACCCCAGCTTACCACCGCAACCAGCATCGATACCCCAACACCAATCACAACGGCAGGACGGACGGTAGGCCACCAATGAGAACGTTGAATTGACTTCATGGCCTGTATTCCTTAGATAGATATCAGATCTGCATTGTAGCACCTCCACTGGCGCAGCAGAAATAGAGATCGTGGTATCTTACTCAGGATTGCCGAGCTGGTGCTTCCGGCGCTGAAACGTACCCGGCGCTGAAACGTACCCGGCGCTGAAACGTACCCGGCGCGGAAGCGTACCCGGCGCGGAAGCGCCGGGCTATTGGGTTGACCTGGGCGATTCCGGCGCGGAAGCGCCAGGATATTCGGATGTGGGAAACGGTTTCTGCAAGACTTTGAAGAATGTTAAAGGAATAACGATGCAGCTTCGCACGATCACTGTAGGGGCACGCGAGGAGGATTTGTTGAGCGCCGCCCAGGCCGCCCGCGTTGCACGGGAGCGCTTGGAATCAGCTGGCTATGTGGTTCAGTCGTTGCGGCTGGCGCTGACACAGGCCGCTAATACATGTGGCGACTTCGCGAGTGTGGCGCGTGGGGTCGAGGAGCGCGCGCTCGATGCGGGCTTCGATTTCGTTTCGCTCGGCCCGGTCGATGCGGCGCGGCTGCCGGCGCTGCACGAGGCGCTCGCGGCAACGCAGACCGTCTTCGCCTCGGCCCAGATCGTCACGCCCGAGGGCGTGGTGCTGCCTGAGATGCTGCTTGCCGCCGCCGGAGCGATGGTCGAGCTTGGCCGAATTTCGCCAGACGGCTTTGGCAACCTGCGCTTTGCCGCGCTGGCGTGTGTTGGCCCCGGCTCGCCATTTTTGCCCGCCGCCTACCACGATCGCGGCGAACCCTGGCTGGCGGTGGGCGTCGAGGGCGCGACGCTGGTGAATCAGGCGATTGCAGATTGTGGATTGCAGATCGCAGATTGGCTGAATCAACCCGCTCTACACCAGCTGCAGTCGGCCATAACAGCTTCTGTTGAGCGGCATAACGCTCAGATAACCGCTGCGCTTCGGCAGTTACACGCGGAGACCGGCGTGCGCTTTACCGGCTGCGACTGGTCGCTTGCGCCGCGACCTGGGGGCGAGACGAGCATCGGCGCGGCGATCGAGGCGATGAGCGGCGTGCCCTTTGGGGCTTGGGGCACACTAGCAGCGGTGCGCAGCCTGACCGAGGCTGTGCAGCGGGCCGATGTTACGCGGCTTGGCTTTAGTGGCGTGATGCTGCCGGTGCTTGAAGATACCACGTTGGCCCAGCGCAATAGCGAGGGCCGCTTTACGCTGCGCGACCTGCTGGCCTTTAGCGCAGTCTGTGGAACTGGGCTTGATACGATTCCGCTGCCGGGCGACACCAGCGCGGCGCAGATCGCCCGCGTGCTCCAGGAGGTGGCGGCACTAGCCAGCACGTATCGCAAGCCGCTCACTGCGCGCTTGATGCCGATGGCTGGACTGAATGCTGGCGACACCACACGCTTCGACCTTTCGGCCAACCCGGACATGGCACGCTACTTTTGCGCAACCCGCGTGATGGCAATAGCATAATTGGCCCTGCTACAATCAATAGATTGTCTGAGGACAATCTATCGATCACGCCTTATACTTCTGAAAGGGAAGCGAATTAGGCATGTGGGACGGGGGCGCATATGACAAAACGATGGGTGATGCTGTTAGCTGGGCTGGTGCTGTATGGGGTCGGCATAGCGCTGATGGTCAGAAGCCAGCTTGGCCTCAATCCGTGGGATATTCTTCACCAGGGCATTTCCGAGCGCACGGGGATCAGCATTGGCGTGGTTGGCATTTTCACCGGCGTGCTGATCATGCTGGCTTGGTTTCCACTGGGGCAGCGGCCAGGCTGGGGAACGCTGGTCAACATTGTGCTGATCGGGCTTGTCACCGACGCAGCGCTAGCCATTCTGCCTGATGTGACGATGGTGGCACTGCGCGTGCTGCTGCTGGCAGGCGGTATCTTAGCTATTGGCTTTGGGTCCGGGCTGTACCTGAGCGCCGACATGGGCGCTGGCCCGCGCGACGGACTGATGGTGGGGCTGACCCGCACAACCGGCTGGAATGTTCGCACCGTTCGCACGGCAATTGAGCTGACAGTGCTGGTGATCGGCTGGGTTCTTGGTGGCACGGTTGGTATTGGCACACTAGCTTTTGCCTTCGGAATTGGCCCAGTCGTCCAGTTCGCGCTGAGATTGCTCGGCGTGCCGATCGCCGCGCCGGTGGTCGGCGTACAACCGGCGGCTATACATCACGGATAACTCATGAAATTGCAACATCTTGGCGTTCTGCTTTTACTCGGCGCGCTGTGGGGCGCGTCGTTTATGTTTATCAAGATCGGCGGGGCAGAGATGCCGCCGGACACGCTGGTAGCAGCGCGTCTGGTGCTCGGCGCATTGCTCCTGCTGGTGGTGCTGTATGGCAGTGGCCAGCGCCTGCCAGGCGGCTGGCTGCTTTGGCGCGACTTCGCGATTGTGGGCATGGTCGGGCTGATCGCGCCGTTTACGCTGATCACATGGAGCGAACAGATTATTCCAAGCGGCCAAGCGGCGGTGCTGAATGGCACGGCACCGCTGTTCACAGCACTGATCGCCTATGGCTGGATGCGCTCGGAGCACCTGACCGGCATCAAACTGCTTGGGGTCGGGCTTGGCTTTGTCGGCGTTGTGATCGCCGTCGGACTGACCGATGTTTCGTTCAGTAGCGCAGGCACGCAGGCCCAACTGGCGGTGCTGTTGGCCTCACTGTGTTACGGGGTGAGCGGCGTGTATTCGCGCCAGGCATTTAAGGGGCTGCCAGCGCTTGTTCCCGCCACCGGACAACTATTGGCTGGGGCGCTGCTGCTCACACCGGTCGCCCTGCTGCGCAATGGCCTACCAAGTACGCTGCCATCAGCTGTGGCGATGGCTTCGGTTGGCGCGCTGGCGGTGTTCGGCACGTCGATTGCCTACATTCTGCTGTATTGGCTGATCGAGCGGATTGGCGCGACGCGCACCAGCATGGTCACCTATTTGGTCGCGCCCATGGCACTGGTCTACGGGGCTGTCTTCCTGCGCGAGCAGATTTCGGCGAATACACTGGTTGGGCTTGGCCTGGTGATCGTCGGCATTCTGCTGGCGAATGGCGTGATCGCGCTGCGCACGCAGCCAGTCGCAAAACCCGTGTAAAGCTGAAGCCGCAGGCTGAACATCGCTTCAGCCCGCGTAGGGGGGCTTCGTCATCCTAGCCAGTGGCTTCAGCCGCGCGGCTGCCGCCTAGTGAAGATGGTATACTGGCACACACAATGGGCGAAATAGTACACTTGAGTGCAGCAGTACGGCGGCGTGGCCTGATCGCGCTGCTGCTCGATACGTTTTTTATGTGGGGCGGCTTCTTCATGGTCGTCCCGCTGATATCTGTTCATTATGTCGATTCATTGGGCTGGTCGGCGGCGGCGATCGGCCTTGTACTGGCGGTGCGTCAGCTCACGCAGCAAGGGCTGACCCTGTTCGGCGGTATGTTGGCCGACCAAATTGGCGCACGAGGATTGATTGTGGTTGGGCTGGCGATTCGTGTGTTGGCATTTTCGCTGATGGCCCAGGCCGGCTCATACGGGCTGCTGATGGCATCGGCGGTGCTGGCGGCGATCGGCGGGGCGCTGTTTGATTCGCCAAAGGCGGCGGCGATCGCGGCGCTGACCGTGCCAGAGACCCGCAGCCGCTACTATGCCATGCTTGGCGTGGCTTCCAGCCTGGGAATGACTGCCGGGCCGCTGCTGGGGGCGCTGTTGCTCAACACCGACTTCGCGTTGGTGGCCTATGTTGCGGCAGGCTGCTTTGCCGTCTGTCTGGTAGTCTCGCTGTTTCTGCTGCCAGCAGTGCGGGTGGCCAAGGTCGAGGGCGACATCACGGCGGGCCTACGGCTGGCCGCGCATGACACACCGTTTCTGCGCTTCACCGCGCTGATGATGGGCTACTGGTTCATGTGGGTGCAGCTTTCGATCTCGCTGCCGCTGGTGGCGAAATCGATCAGCGGCACCAGCGATGCAGTTGGTTGGCTCTACGCGCTGAACGCTGGCATGAGCGTGCTGCTCCAGTATCCATTGCTGCGATTAGCCGAACGGCGGCTGCGCCACGAGCAGATTCTGGTGGCTGGTATTGGAGCGATGGCGCTGGGGCTTGGCGCGATCGCTCTGGCCCACACGGTGGCGACGCTGCTGGTGTGCGTGGCAATCTTCTCGATTGGCAGCCTGCTGGTTGCGCCGACCCAGCAAACCGTAACCGCAGGGCTGGCCAATCCAGCGGCGCTGGGATCGTATTTTGGTGTGGCCTCGCTGGCGCTGGCGCTGGGCGGCGGCTTTGGCAACTTTGTTGGCGGCTGGCTGATCGAGCTGGCGGCGGCGATCAATGTGCCGGCACTGCCCTGGCTGGTCTTCTGCGCAGTCGGCCTACTGGCCGCCGCTGGCCTGGGGCTGCTGGACGCCCGCCGACAGGCCGCACTGCTCATGGCGTGATACAAAAACCAATGTTCAAACAAAAGCAACAAGTCCCCGTCTGGCTGCTTGGCGTTGTCGCCGCGATTGTGCTGATCCTGGTCGGCCAGCGTGTTGGCGGCTCCATTGGCAACCAGGCGCTCACCGAGACATTCGAGCAGGATCCAGCGGCGCAGGCCGCGCCACCGGGCTTCGAATTACCCAAAGTCGATCTTTCAAGCTTGCCGCCGGAAGCCCAACAGGCCATCCAGCAGGTGCAGGAGCGGCTCAATATTGGCGAAACGGTGGTCGCGCTGACACCGGAGGCCAGTGGCATTCGTGCCCGCATCAGCGTGAGCGAGGTCAAGCGCAGCGGCGGCAATCTCCAAGTGCGCGGCAACCTAGAGAACATTGCCGACCAGCCGCTTGACGTGCCAGCCAGCGCTTTTTCGTTCCGCGACAGCGCGGGGATCGCATATACGCTTGGCGGCAGCGGAGCGACCACCGTGCAGCCAGGGCAGACCGCACCCTTCGAGTTAAGCGTGCCCCTGCCAGCGGAGCGCGGGCTGACGCTGATTGTCACGCTGCCACCCGACCCGGCCATTCAGCAGACGCTGGTGTTGGAAACGGCGGGCGAGTAGGGGCGGCGAGGGGCGGGGGGAGCGGGGGCGGCGAGGAGGGAGGAGGGGCGGGTTTCAAACCCGCCCCTCCTCCCCCGCCCCCGCCCTACCCGCCTATCCGCGTGATTCTGCTATCATGGATATGAGTACATTCTCGTGATAAGGAGCACACATGTCCAAGGTTTCAGCCTATTACGAGTCCGAGGCGCAGCTGGAGTTCGCGCGCACGGTCGCGGGCGCGGGCGTAGATGTGACTGGCCAGCCAGCGTTCTCAGCCACCTATGAGATCACTGGCGAAGGCGGGGGCGCTTATGGCTTGCGGATCGCCAATGGCTTGCTTGAGATCGTTCCCGGCGGCATTCCCGGCAGCGACATGCGTGTGGTCGCGGCGGTTTCTGAATGGCTCCAGGGCGCGGACGCTGGCTTTGCCAACCCGTTCTATTACTACAGCAAGCGCAAGGTCAACCTGATTAAAAGCCTCAAAGGCACAGTTAGCCTCGATCTTTCGCAGGACGATGGCGACAACCTAGAAGGCGCGATCATCTTTGGCGACACCGGCGAGCCTACGGTCACACTGCGCATGAAGGCCGCCGACTACCTGGCGATGCTGAATGGTAAGTTGAACGGCCAGATGGCGTTTATGACCGGCAAGCTCAAGTTCGACGGCAGCCTGCCGCTACTCATGCAGCTCGCCGCTCTGAACCGCTAGCACGTAACCACGAAGACGCGACGGCACGAAGAGCAGAAAACCTGTGTATCTTCGTGCATTCGCGTCTTCGTGGCAAAGAAGGACACCTGTATGCTTGAAGGAAAGATAGCGATTATCACCGGCGCGGGGCGCGGCATCGGCGCGGCGGTGGCGCGGCTGATGGTTGCGCATGGCGCGCATGTGGTGCTTGGCGACCTCGACCCGGCCCCACTGCACGAAACGGCGGGCGCAATCACGGCGGCGGGCGGGCGCGCAACGGCGGTTCCCGGCGATGTCACGCAGCCGGGTTACGCCGAGCAGATCGTTGCGGCGGCATTGCAGCAGGGCGGGCTGGATATTATTGTGGCCAATGCCGGCTACACCTGGGACGTGATGGCCCACAAGATGACTGACGAGCAGTGGGACGCCATGCTGGCGGTACACCTGACCGCGCCATTCCGGCTAGCCCGCGCCGCCGCGCCATTCATCCGCGAGACTGCCCGCCGCGAGATCGCCGAGCAGGGGCAAGCCAGCCCGCGCAAGCTCGTGTTCGTCAGTTCGACCAGCGGCACGCGCGGCAACCTGGGCCAGGCCAACTATGCGGCGGCGAAATCGGGCGTGCTGGGTTTGGCCAAGAGCTTGTCGAAGGAGTGGGGCGCGTTCAATGTGCAATCGAACGCGGTAGCCTTTGGCTTGATGGATACGCGCCTGACCGCGCCGAAGGAGCAGGGCGCGGCGACTGAGCGGGCCGGCCAGCAGGTGCAACTCGGCGTGCCAAGCCAGCTGCGCGAGATGGCCAAGCTGATGATTCCCATGGGCCGCACTGGCAGTGTCGAGGAAGCTGCTGGGCCAATTCTGTTTCTGGCCTCGCCGCTTTCGAATTATGTTTCGGGGCAGGTGATCGAGGTGACGGGCGGGCTGTAGGACACGGCACACATATTGCCCTAACCCTTTGCAGCACGAGCAGCAATCTAAAGGAGCACGGTAATGACAGAGCGTGAACCAACGCCCACCGACAGCAGCAGCCCTGCCGCAAAGGTATACGACACAACCGACACGACCACGCCGGTGGCTAGTTCGACGCCATCCACAACCACACCATCAAGCCGAATTGGTGTTTACGATGCGCCCGAGCGCTCCACTGGCCCTTCGCTGTTTGTGATCATCGCGATCGTGGCGATCATTGCGGTGATCGCGTATTTACTGTTTCAATTTGTGTTCTAGAACCGTGGATTGTGTTGCTATACAATAGAACCGGGTTTGTGAAAGGAGCGAGTTCGGGGGCTGCGCCCAAACCCGCGCTTTGCGCTAGCGCGTCTGCAATTACACCGCGCCGCTAGCAGCAACAGCGGTGCCGCGGCCACGCAATACTTTCTGGCCCACCAAATCAGGTAGCCGCATTGTAAAAGCTGAACCCTGGCCAACCACACTCGAGACAACTATCTCGCCGCCTAGGGCCTGGCACAGCCGTCGGCTGATCGTCAGG
>JACMIM010000527.1 GCA_014381165.1 Roseiflexaceae bacterium | reverse complement strand
GGTGCCGCTGTGCCGATCGTCTGGGCGCTGATTGGCCGTGGCCGCGCTCGCCAGTAGCTGCTGTGGAGTATGTAACCCTTTCTCCCGCAAAAGTGGCGCGATCGATCTATCGCGCCGCTTTTTATGTTTCTCTCGTAGCATTGGGGTGGGATTCAAATTATGACGGCCCGCCCATGCGTGGGCTGAAGCCCACTGCTGGTATGCAAAACGCGCTGAAGCGCGCTGGACACGATTGAACGCGCTTCAGCGCGTTTTGGAATAGCAGCAGCGGTTTTCAACCCGCCTGTTGGCTCAAAAGTCGGGGCGTGCTATACTCGGCTATGCACATGATGTCGCTCTTCCAGCGCCTCCGCGCGCGCATGTGGTTGCTGTGGGGGTTGAGCCTCAACCAATGGGGTATGATCACCAGCCAGCGCTGGTTCTACACTGGCGCGATCGGCGCGTTCTCGCGTGCTGCCAACGCATGGCCCGGATTTGCCGAAGCCTACTTGTGGCGTGGCGTGGTACGTAGCCGCGAGCTTGGCGAGCCTGCCGAAGGCCTGCGTGATCTTGATACGGCACTTCTCAACGCCCCCGATTGGGCCGAAGCCTACCTGCGGCGCGGCTTACTATGCCGATTTCATGGCCTGCCAAGCGAGGCGGCCAGTGATCTCCGCCGCTTCCTCGCGCTGGATCTGCACTCACCCTGGCGCGGCGAAGCAGAGCGCCAGCTCGCACAGCTCCAGATCGAGCACGAGGAATGACCACACTTCCTGCGCGCGAGCTGGCCGTAGTAGCTGGGGCGCGCACAGTACAGCTCACGGCCTACCGCATTATCTACCCGCTTGCGCCGTTTCTTGCCGCGCAGCTTGGCGTCGATCTTGGGATGGTCGCACTGCTAATTACCGTGCAGGTGCTGGCCTCGCTGTTCAGCCCGCTTGGTGGCGTGCTCGCGACGCGCTCAGGGCAGCGCACAGCGATGCTGCTTGGGCAAGCTGTGTTTGTTCTTGGCACCGGGTTGTGCGCGCTCGCGCCGAACTTTTGGGGCTTTCTGGTGGGTTATGGCCTGATCGGCCTAGCTGTTTCGATCTACCATCCCTCGGCGCAGTCCTACCTGAGCGCACGCACATCGTATGCGCGGCGCGGCTATGCGCTGGGTATCTACGAGGTTTCGTGGGCGGCGGCCGCGTTGCTCGGCGTGGCCCCGTTGATGGTGCTGGTCGACCAGACCGATCGCCCGCAGATCGCTTTTATCGTGCTTGCTGTGGCCGGGCTGGCGAGCCTGGTGGTCGTCCGCGCCGCGCTACCGCAAGGCGACAAGCTTACTCGCGGCACAGGTGAACACTTCTCGTGGCGCGTGCTGCTCCTGCCGGGTGTAGCAGCGTTGCTCGCTGTGCTGCTTTTCACCATGGCTGGCTGCGATCTGGTGTTCATTGTTCAGAGCGCCTGGCTTCAAGCAAGCTTTGGCGCGCAGGCCAGCCTGGTTGGCGCTGTCGCGGCTATTCAGGGCGCTTCCGAATTGCTCGGCTCACTTGGCTCGGCTGTGCTGGTCGATCGCGTTGGCAAAAAGCGCTCGGTACTGCTGGGCTTCGGGATGGTGGCCGCCGCCGCGCTGCTGCTGCCGCTGACAAGTGGGCAGTGGCTGCTGTTTCTGCCGGTCTCATTGCTGTTTGTGCTGGGCTTTGAGTTCGGCATCGTTTCAAGCTTTCCGCTCGCCTCAGGCGTAGCTCCAGCCGCGCGTACCGCTGTGCTTTCGCTTTGCACCGTCGCCGTGGGTCTTGGCCGTACACTAGCATCGCTGGTCGCAGAGCCACTGTGGAGCGTTTATGGCATTGGTGCGAATGCGCTGGCCTGTGCGGGCCTGGTGATTGTTGGGCTGGTTATCTGTGGCCTGGCGGTGCGGGAGCAGGAAGCGGCTGAGGACTAGGGGTGGAATGCCTCCGGCGGCAGGGGATGCGCGCCTTCGACCTGAACGTGGATACGCTCGCCTTCGTAGGACACCTGAGCAACAGATGCCTCGACAAGCCGCTCGCCCTCGCGCCAGCGGGCGATGTCGCCTGGGCGGATGTCGTACATTTGTGGGCGAACATATGCATGCTCGCAGTCGATCACAAAGCCTTCGCGCGTGAGTTGGTCGACGGGCAGCCATGTGTAGCGCTTGCCATAGCCACGCCGTTCGATGTCGATTGTGAGATAGGGTTTTTCGTTTAACATGGCGGGTGTGATAGCCAACAGATGGCAGACAACAGACGACGGACGACGCACATAGCTGCCGTCCGTCGTCTGTTGTCTGCCGTCCCAGTTTACCGGCTGATCAGATTCTCGTCCTTGTACTTCTCGCCCTCTTCGAGCAACATGATCGGAATGCCGTCTTCGACGGGGTATCGGAAGCCATTGCGGCGGTTGACCAGCCACTCTTTGCCGCTGTCGGCCACGAGTTCGACTGGGCCTTTGTCACCTGGGTCGGCCAGGATGGCTAGCAGTTCGGGGCTGATACCGCGCTGGGTCGAACCATAGCTGCCGCCCGCCGTCGCGCCCGCAGGGCTGAGATCGAAGACGCTGTCTTCACGGTACTGCTGAATCGCACGAACAACAATCACGGCAAAGCCGACCAGCGCCGAAAGGCCAAGAATACGCCAAAACCATTTCATACAGTCTCCTCCTTGTCGATCGCAACGATCGATTCATCTCTGTCGATGTCTTCCAACTCACTCCATTCCGGCGGTGGTGCGCCAACACCATACCAGACGAGCAGTCGCCCGTGTGGCATGGCCGCACCTTCGGGATACGTAACTTCCAGAAAGGGAAATCGCCGCGACTCATACAAACCGGTGGCGATATTCCAAACAACCTGGGTCCACGTTCCGGTGTTGATATACGTCTTGTCTTCGCCCAGCGGCACGACTTCGGCGGCGTGCGTATGGCCACACACGAACAGTGTATTATGCTGATGCGCGGTGCTGCTTGCAGTGCGCGACATGGCGCGCTGGGTTTCAGTTTTGAATGCGCGTATCTCCGCGCGCAGGTTCGCCCGCGCCTCGGTTTGCAGCGCATTGAGCGCCGCTTCCTCCACATCGCGGCTGCGACCAAGCCGCCGCGCGACCCCAGCAACCAGTGCGCGACCGCGCTGGCGCAAGCGCAATTCCGGCTCCTCGCCGCCATGCTTGGCCGCCGCTGCCTGCCTAAGCGCTGGATCGAGTTCGTACCTGGCCTGCAGGGCGATCTCGCGCTGGAGCGTCTCGCCAGGCGCGCCGAGCAATTCTTCGCGCACGGCCAGCATGGGCTTGGCCTTGTACACCGTGGGCAGGGCCACGGTGCGGAACATGCGCAGCAGCCCGCGTGTGACATACCGCCGTGCGGCTGGCTTACGGAGCTGCGGCAGCGAAAGCATGTACCAGAGAAACGCCGAAGTTGGCTTGACATTATCGATCAGCGGCGCAACGTCAAGCGGGTCTTCTTCGAGCGGATTGATCACGTCCTTCACAACGCGCGTGCCACGGACAATCTCAAAGGGCTGCGCAATGCCGCCGAAGTGAACAAAGGCGTTCCAGCTGTCGAACTGGTTGCCGTGCTCAAGGTATAGCCCGTGGCCCTCATACGAAATGCCAAAGCGTAGCCTCGACTCGCTTTCCGGCACATTGAGTGCCTGGTGCAGCAACTGCTTGGCGCTGGCATAATGCAGCTCGAAATCGTGGTTGCCAATGATGATCGTAATCTCATTGCCGGGCTTGGCCACAAAGTCGCGCAGCGCGCCGATAACCTGCGGGTGCGCCGCGAGAATTGTGTTCAGACGTTGCGCGGCCGCCCAAGCCGAGAAATCATAGTCGCCTACGCCCGGCAAGCGCACCTGCAAGAACTCAAAGGTGTCGCCATTGAGAATCAGCTCGGTCGGCTGCTCCTGCTGAACATAGCGTACCATAAATTCGACAAACTCGTCGTCGGCTGTGAAGTCGTCGGCCCGATCGCCAGCGCCAAAGTGCAGGTCGCTGACAATGATTTTGCGCGTGTGCGCCACCCGTTCAGCGCCAATCGGCTCGGTTGTGTCATTGGTTGGCAGCAGCAGCACGCGCCGCAGTCGCATCGCCAACCAGCGCCCCATGATCATGACTGCGAATAGTTCTAGTGCGCGCAGGAGTAGCACCACGCTCATGCGTGCCCCTGGCCTCGTGCCGCCGTAATAAACGCACGAATCTTCGCGCTGTCTTTCTGCCCATCAGATTCGACACCACTGCTGACATCGACGACCCAGGGCTGCACTTGGCTGATTGCCGCAGCGACATTGTGTGGCCCCAGCCCGCCTGCGAGAATGACCCGCCGCTGCCGAGCCAGCGCTGCGGCGCGCTCCCAATCGGCGGTGATGCCAGTGCCGCCGTAGCTACCAGCCACATGCGCGTCGACATGTAGGGTTACTTGTGTGGCGGGCAGGGCGAGCCAGCCTTGCTCGCCGGGATCGCCAGCCAGTCGCAGCGCCTTGATCAGCATACAGCTGGGCAGGTCGCGCATAATCTCCGTCGGTTCATCGCCGCTAAGTTGGATCGCGTCCAGATCGCAGCGTTCAACCGTGGCTGCGATGCGCTCAGGCAGCTCGTTGACGAACAGCCCCACGATGAGTGGAACAACCGACAGCTCGCGTAGTGCCGCCACGATCTCGGCGGCCTGGTCAACATCGACACGCCGTTTCGAGGGGGCAAAGACCAAGCCGATCATATCGGCCCCAGCCTCGGCGGCCACACGCGCGTGCTCGATCGTTTGGATGCCACAAATCTTAGTGCGAGTCATACGGTTCAAAACTGAAGCATCTTTGATATGTTCGTCTACAGTAGTGTGGAATACCGCTATTTGTTTGCGTTCCTGGCGTAATCGCCAAAAACGCAAACAAATAGCGTACATTCTTGCTACTCCTCGCTTGCGGCAGCCTTGCGACGGGTGCGCTTAGGCTTCTCGGCCTCGGCCGTGGGTGCTTGCTCGACCGGAGCGGCCTGCTTGCGGCGGCGCGAGCGAGCGGGCTGTGCCTGTTCCTCGCTTGACGCGGTTTCCGCTACGCCTTCTGGTGCAGCGGTTTGCTCAACTGCCGACTGCTTGCGGCGGCGCGAACGCTGCTGGGGTGCAGTCGGCTCGGCGACCATCGCTTCCGGCTCGATCGATGCGGTGCCAACAAGCTCGTTATCGGGTTCAAGCGCAATCCCGGTCACTTCAGCCTGCATTTCGGCTACCTCGGCGCGGGCTTCCACTGGATCGGAGGCCAATTCAGCGGCGTCGCGCAGCCCTTCGGCAAGCATGTCGCCGGGGGCCTGTTCGGCCAGCAGCTGGTCGATATCGGCCTCCTGGGCATCGCGTGTCAGTTCGGCCTCGCTAGCTTGCTCGATCAGGGTCATCTGATCGAGTGGCTGAACCTGCTCAGGCTGGCTCTCGGGGTCGCCGGGCGCCTGTTCGGCCAGTTGGTCGAAATCGGCCTCGCCAGCTTGCTCGATCAGCGTCATCTGATCGACGAGCTGAACCTGCTCAGGCTGGCTTTCGGCGGCTACCATGTCCTCGGCCAGCTTGTAGGAGACACGGTTGCCCTTGCCCTGCCGCGCCAGCATACCGCTGTTAATGGCCTGCTTGGTCAGCGTGCGCAGCTCCTCGTTTGTGCGGGTGACGCTCATGCGGTTGCGCGCACCACGCAGCAGATCGTGAATTTGGGCGAACGATGCTGGTTTGGCGTATTCGCCAACCACCTCGCGCAGGAACTGCCAGTCGGCCTCGCCAAACGGGCGCGTGCGTGCCAGGCCGCTTTCGTCGGCGACATTCTCGCTTTCCGGCGCGTCCAGCTCCTGAGCCTGCTCCAGGCTGACTGTGTCGGTGCTGGTTTCATCGGCAAAGGCGTATGGCTCGCTGCTGCTAATCGTGTCGCCAGCCTCGCCAATCTCGGAGGTATCTGGATCTAGAATTTCGGCCGGGTCGCTATCGACCAGCGTAGCTGATGCTTGGGCGTCCTCGTGCTCAATCCGGTCGAGCAGTTCCTCGAACACCTCGGCGGCTTCATCGGCGTCCATCAGGTCAGGCAGGATGAGATTGAGCTGTGGGGCTGCCTCGAACTCCTCCTCATACTCCTCGATTCCGTCGAGCACTGCCTCGCCGTTCTCGCGGTCGGTTTGGCGGCCTGAGCGGCGGCGGCGGCGGCGGCGGCCGGGCGCGCTGCTGCGGGTATCGCTGCGATTCTCGGCGGGCTGCTCGGT
>JACMIM010000526.1 GCA_014381165.1 Roseiflexaceae bacterium | reverse complement strand
GTTTTGCTTCTCATGTAGATTATTTTTCGCCCGGTCGGGCGAAAAATAATCTACATAAAGTAAGTACCTAAGTTTCGCCCAAATTAACGGCAATATGCGCGGGTGCGAGTAGCACCTGCAAGGCGGCGCCGATCCCACGCACGAGCGGTGCCGCCTGATTGAGGATAATCCCAACGACATGACCTTTCGCATCAAGCTCAATCCGCCCTTGGATGTGGAACACATCGCGCACCATGCGCAGCATCCCATACTGCGCCAGTTTCGGTTGCTGCCCGACCAGCCACCCGCGCGCCCACACAATCACGTTATGCGCCAAGCTGCCCAACAACGTCGTGATCTGCTGCGCACAGAAACGCTTCTTGCTGCGTTTGGTCAGCCCCAACCCCTGTTTATCGCCTTTGAAGCTCGTTTCGACCCCGCCGCCGCGCGCATCGTAGGCGTAGACGTAGCTCAGCGCCAGCTCCGCTGGTGTCACCGCTACGCCTTCCTGTCCGACCGCACGCCGCAGCCCTGCCAGGTCAGGTGGCGCAATCAGCATACCGTATCCCCACTGCCCATTCGCCGTACGGCAGCGCACCGCCAGCCGCACCACCGGACGCACATATGCGCTGGCCGGCTCCATTACCCAGCCGACTTGGCGCTCCGGCAGCTTCGGGTCGGTGAACCAGATGCTCACACTCGCTGCCACACGCGCACTGCGAACGCTCGAATAGTCTTTTGCCAGCACCTGATAGCCGCGCGCGAGCAACCAGTTGATATCGGCGACACTGCCGCCACCGGCATCGACACGCATGAGCGTGGCTGCCCGCTGCGCATCGGAGAGCCCCAGCACATCTTCGGCCGCGCTCACGAGCGGCTGCAGGGCGGTCGCCAACTGCGTCTTGCCATCGAAGATTTGGTCAACCACAATTTCCTGATAGCGGGTGGCCAGCACGCGGCCCAATTGCCGCCCGCGCCGGTTGCGTTGATGGGCGAAATAGCCCTTGGTGGCGAACGCCGCCTTGGGGCCGCACGGCAGCCCGCTCATATCGACATCGAGAATGTGCCAGGCCGTAGCATAGTCGTGTCGATAGGCCTGGCTGTGCTGGCGAACGATCGTAGTCAGCGCGTGCGCCATTTGGGTGACGTTCTCAGCTGTGGCGTGATCGAGCGTTTCCTGGACTACGGATTGTTCGGCACAGCCAGTGCGTCCAAACGCGCGTTGCAGCGCCACATCGGCGCGCAGACGCGAATTGACCTCAACGAGGCCGTGGGCACCGGCCAGGATGGTGATAAAGGCATCGTTGAGTTTGTCGGCAGGCGAATATTTCACGGTTTTCTGGGCGATCTGGACGGTTTGACGAATCGGCGCAAACAGATCGAGGGACTGCAGGTGGACACCGATGGCGGCCAAGCTGGCACAGGGCGAGCTGTGCTCAGTGATTGTGGTAGACTCGTTCATGATGGATCTCCTATCGTGGGTTGTGAATCTGCTGATAGGACGATCCATCACGCCGTTTGTGTCCCACTCACGCATGTGTAGGCGGCACGCC
>JACMIM010000525.1 GCA_014381165.1 Roseiflexaceae bacterium | reverse complement strand
GCGTCGAACCAGCGCACTGATTCATCTAAACTGGTCGGGCTGAACAGCACGCCGATATGCTCCACCGCGGCGGGAAAGACCGCGCGGCGTGCCGTCCCTTCCTCAAAACTGCCATATGTTACAGCCAGTGTGCCAACTCCGCCCGCCGCTTGGTCGATGATACCTTGAGCGGTTGGGTGTAGGCCTGCTTCCAGCGCGCCGGTTAGCACGAGCAGGTTGCGCGGGCGCGAAAGTGTCACATCCTCGGAGCCAAGCGAGACCGCGACCGTAGCAGCGATGCGCAGATCGGCCTGAGCGTAACTGGTAACGGCATTGCTGCCCATCGAGTGCCCCAGCAGGCCAACCTGGCCATTGCCACGCCCGCGCGCCTCGGCCACGATCACATCCAGCGCGGCGGCCAGTTGCTGGCCGCGCCTCGCTTGATCGAGCATGTCGCCGCCGAGTGGCGTAGTATTCTGGCCGTGGCCGGGGAAATCGAAGGCCAGCGTGGTGTAGCCAGCCCGCGCCAGCGAAACGGCGAACTGGCCCATCAACTGCCGCGAGCCAGCAAAGCCATGCGCGATCACAATGACTGGGCCAGTGCGACTCTCACGCGGCGCATAAACGGAAAGCGGAATGCCGCCGACCTGAGTATTCGTGATGGCGAGTGGTGCCAGCGGCTGAAACAGCTGGAAAAGCGCGAGTAGCATCGCCAGCACACTCAGCACGGCAATAAAGATTGGCAAGCGGCGTTTATGCATAGTAATATGACGACAAGAACGTCGATCGGGATGTGGGCAAGATTCAGATTTTTGCGCCGCCACCACGGCCACCGGATGAATCCGGCGTCTGATACCCCCAAACGCGCTGAAGCACGTTCAACGCATCCAACGCGCTTCAGCGCGTTTTGCATTGCAGCAGCGGGTTTCAACCCGCGCGTGGGGTGGATGGGCCGCGATACATTGACCCCCACCCCTGCCACCACGTTCAATCCGCTTCAAGCTGTTCATCTGGTTCGAAGATCGTCTCGATCGATAGCGCGAACAGGCGGGCGATCTTAAAAGCGAGCGGCAAGCTTGGATCGTACTTGCCGGTTTCGAGCGCGTTGACAGTCTGCCGCGAGACACCCAGCCGCTCAGCCAAATCTAATTGCGACCAGCCACGCTCGGCCCGTAACGAGCGCAGATGGTTTTTCATGAGTACCGCCGGCTGGCGAAGCCCAGGCCAAGACCCCAGAGCATAATCATGATTGGGAACACCCAGATCGCCGGGATGCGCGGTGCTCCAGCTATCTCCAGAAAGCCGTAGGCGAACGTGAGCAGGCCGCTGACGGCGAAGCTAAAAGCCAAAGCCGAAAGCTGGATACGCTGCTGAAGCTCATCCATCCGCGCCAGAAAACGCATGAACGCCCACACGCCCAGCAGCCCTGGCAGCACGGGTAGAAGTGCCAATACAAAGCGCAACGGTGAATCGCCGAGCGCTGGCAGCGTCAGCACAACCACAACCACCGCTATACAATACAGCACCATGGCGATCGCGAACTCCCGCGTGTAGGTTTTGTCAGCACCAGTCATTATCGGCCTCCTTGTATCAAGTTTCCTTGACTAAATGTCAAGTCTCATTGACACACAGGATACACGCTACAACGAGTTTTGTCAAGCGGGCTTTACATCAGTCTTCGGTCGCCTTTTTAGTTTCCTCGCGCGACTGCTGCTCTTGTTGCATACGCGGCGATTGATCGCGCAATGCGCGCACGATGATCTCGCGCACTTCCTCCGGTGAATCGGTGACAATCATCAGGTCGGGGTCGGCGGGGCCAATTTTGCCCTCGGCCAGCATGGTGTTACGCAGCCACGCGACCAGGCCGCCCCAGAACACGCTGCCAAACAGGATCACGGGAAAGTTCGTGACCTTGCCGGTCTGGATGAGTGTCAGCGCCTCGAATAGCTCATCCATGGTGCCAAATCCGCCGGGGAAAATGACAAACGCATGGGCGTATTTGACGAACATGGTTTTGCGCACAAAGAAGTAGCGGAACTCGACGCCGATATCACAGTATTCATTCAGGCCCTGCTCAAACGGCAGCTCGATACCAAGCCCGATCGAGGAGGCACCAGCCAGGCGCGCGCCACGATTGCCGGCCTCCATGATGCCGGGGCCGCCGCCGGTGATAATCGTAAAGCCAGCCTCGCCAAGCAGGCGC
The DNA here is from genome assembly GCA_014381165.1 of Roseiflexaceae bacterium. Lineage (GTDB taxonomy): Bacteria > Chloroflexota > Chloroflexia > Chloroflexales > Roseiflexaceae > JACMIM01. Next base: position 2,608 of record JACMIM010000525.1, on the reverse strand, counting down.
GCAACCTCGATCGCGGCCTGGTACATTGGGTCGCCCTCGCGCACACGGGCCGAACCAAACAGTGTTACAGCGGGGCCGATTTCGGCGAGCGCATCAAAGCCCTGAACGAACTCGCCCATGATTCGCAGTACACGCCATGGGTCGCTGTGGGTAAAATTCTGGTCGGATGCAGTCGGCGTTTCGAGCAACCGTTCGTCGGCGGTCTTCTCACCTTTTCGCATTATGCGCGTCTTGGCGGCACCTTTAGACTGAGTCATGCGTGGCTCCTTTAATCTACGATAGTTTCACGGTTTTGTCATATAACTGTCTTGTGTTTAACCCAAGATTCGCAGTACACTAAACTATCAAATGTACATCTCAGATTACAACTTCTTTCTCCTATGAGCCAACTTCTCGATCAAGCGCAACCTCGCACCGATCTCACGCTCTCGCTACGCGAAGAAGCTTTTGACGTGATGCTGCGCTGCATTGCGATCGGCGGTGGCGTGCTGCTGCTGTGGAGTGTATTGCAGCTCAGTATGACGACCACTGGCCTGCCGATGGCATTGCCGGTGGCCTGCGCCCTATTGATCGGCTGCTGGGTAGCCAACAATGCGCGCCAAAGCGACCGGTATGTCCTGGCAGTCGGCCTGATGCTTGGCGGCATGCTCGCTGCGATCGCGCTATCGCTCCTCTACTATCCAGTTGAGCAAAACCCCTTTATTTTCTTTCTCCCGCTGGTCGTCGTGACCGCCGGTGTGCTGCTGCGGCCGTCGTATGGTTTTGTTGCGGCAAGCATTGGCATTGCTGTGCTGGCCGCGTTGAGCATTACTATGCATCAGGGCAGGCAGCTTTTTTCCCTGCCGTTTCTGATGGCCGCCCTGTTGGCGTATTTGAGCGCGCTGATCGGCTGGCGCATGGCACTGACCTTTCTTGCCGCTGTCGAGTGGGCTATGGAAAGCTACACCAAGGTCGAGCGGCGCGAAAGCCAGCTTTTCGAAAGCGAAAAGCAGCTGCAGCGCGCGCTGCTCGACAAAGACTTTTTGAACGGCAAGCTCACGAATTCGAACCAGGAACTCGATCGCGCTAGAGCAGCGGCCGAGGACGCCAACCGGCTTAAATCGCAATTCGTGGCCAATATGTCGCACGAACTGCGCACGCCGCTGAATGCAATCATCGGCTTCTCGTACATTCTTGGCCAACAACTCAAAGGCCCGCTCAACCAGGATCAGCGCGATTACCTCCAGCGTATCTATGATTCGGGCGAACACCTTATGAAGCTGCTGAATGACATTCTCGACAATGCCAAGCTGGAGGCCGGGCGGATCGAGCTTGGCCGCGAACCCATCCTGCTCGATCCGGTCATCCACGAAACAATGATGACCGCCACGAGCCTGCTGCGCGACCGACCGGTCGAGCTGCGTCAGGCAATCCAACGCGACCTACCGCCAGTCTATGGCGACCGGCTGCGCATCGCGCAGGTGCTGCTGAATTTGCTGTCGAACGCGATTAAATTCACAGCTCAAGGGTCGATAACCCTGCGGGCCTACACGGTTCCCACCGAGAATATTCGCACGCTGATGCACTGCACGCCGCAGACCACCAATGGCCCTGCCGCGTATCACCAGCATGCGCAGGCGCTCGATAGTGGCGAAGTGTTTATGCCACTGTGGTATGTTGTGGTCGAAATTGCCGACACTGGCATTGGTATTGCCCCTGAACATACGCATGTCATTTTCGAAGAGTACCAGCAGGCCGATGCGGCTCTTTCGCGCCGCTATGGTGGCACTGGATTGGGGCTGCCGATCTCACGCCGGCTGGTGGAATTGCATGGTGGCGAACTGACGATGACAAGTGAACTGGGCAAAGGCTCGACATTTCGCTTCAGCATGCCGGTCGCAACGACTGAGCAGCTGCGCGCTGTAAGTATTGAACAAGAAGTATAGCAAAGGTCGCCCATCATGGCCGAGAAACCTGAGGACGCATACATCATTTTGGTCGAGGATGACCCAAATTCGTATCTGATCGCCGAGGAACTGCTCAAGCACGCTGGCTTCAAGAACGTCTACCACCGTGGCAGTGGTGTGAAGCTTATCCCGCTGATCGAGGCGCTGCCGCGCGTCGATCTGGTGCTGCTCGACATTGGCCTGCCGGGCGAAAGCGGCTTTTCGATCATCCAACGCCTGCGCCAGCACCCCAAAACTGCCGGCACACATATCGCTGCCATCACGGCAAACATCATGCACGAGACCCGCCTGCGCGCAAAAGAGACGGGATTCAACAGCTTTATCAGCAAGCCAATTCGCCCTGATAAGATCACCGACCAAGTGCGGGCCATGCTGGAAGGCAAGACGTTCTGGTGGTAGCTGATTGGGGTAGGACTCAGATTGTTGCAACCGTACCACACCCGTACCACACCTGCATGGGCTGAAGCGCACTGCTGGTATGCAAAACGCGCTTCAGCGCGTTGTTCGAGCGAACGCGCTTCAGCGCGTTTCGGCATATCCGACGCCGGATTCATCCGGTGGCCGTGGTGGCGGCGCAAAAGTTTGAATCCCACCCAGCTGATTGATTCGCCGCCCATTCCATGCTATACTGCGCATTACAAACGTGAATAGTGCTCATCACG
>JACMIM010000063.1 GCA_014381165.1 Roseiflexaceae bacterium | reverse complement strand
GCTGAAGCGCGTTGCTGCGGTTGAACGCGCTTCAGCGCGTTTTGGCGTACCAGACGCCGGATTCATCCGGTGGCCGTGGTGGACAAGATGAGCTTGTTATGTCGGCGTCTTGTCACCTGCAAGCAGTTTTCGCACCTGTTGAAGGATTTCGCGCTCGCGCTCGAAGCTGGCGAGCTGCACGGCCTCGTCGAGTGGCACCCAGCGTGCGTCATCGACTTCGGCCTGCTGAGGCACAATGCCACCGCTGAGGTAGCGCACCAGAAAGAAATCGACATACTTGTGAACGCGCGTACTGCCAGCGCGGAACCAATAGTCGATCGTGGCGAGGTGATGATCGACCGCGCCGTTCAGCCCAGTTTCCTCGGCGATCTCGCGTACTGCTGCGTCCTCGGCGGTTTCGCCGCGCCGCACATGGCCCTTTGGCAGGCCCCAGCGCTGGCTGGCATTCGTGGCGATCATGGCCACTTCGACACCACCAGCACCAATGCGGTAAATCACGCCGCCAGATGAATAGGCGATCCGGCGGTCGTTCTCGGGAATATCAGGTTTTGGCGAGGATGATGCCATGCGTGTTACGTGTCGTGTGTCGCGTGTTGCGACAGAACACGCAACACGCAACAGGCGACAGTTAACCTTCCTTATCGACCGGGATGCGCCCAGCGCGCATGTCCCAATAGTGATTGATCGCGTAGCGGGTGCGCTCCTTGGCCGATTCAGCATTCTCCCAGCCTATCGGCTCGACCCGCGCTCCCTCAAGGTCTTTGTAGACCGTGAAGAAGTGTTCTACCTCTTTCAAGAAGTGGGCCGGAAGATCGGTATAATCGGTGATATCTGCGAAGAATGGATCATACTGAAGCACGGCGAGAATTTTATCGTCGGACTCGCCCTTGTCGTTCATGCGGAATACGCCGATCGGGCGGGCCTCGACGATGCAGCCGGTGAAGGTGGGCAGGTTGGTCATCACCAGCACGTCCAGCGGATCGCCATCGTCGTAATAGGTTTGGGGGATGAAGCCATAGTCGCCGGGGTAGTGAACAGGCGAATAGAGCACGCGGTCGAGCTTAAAGGCACCGGTCTGCTTATGAAACTCGTACTTATTGCGCGAACCCTTGGGGATTTCGACAATCACATGGATAACATTAGGAATGGCCGGCCCTGGCTCTAGGTCGTGCCAAAGGTTCATCTGGATTGTACCCTTCTTGGAATGTGACAAAGAGCGAAGAAGTTCGCCCTGCATTCAGGTTGGTTGCAGTGATGCTACTGCCGGATTACACTATTATACCATGGGCTTTTTCCCTGGACACAAGGAGTCTACAATGGGCGAATTACAATCTGATGCCGATCTGCGCGAAGCTCTCGGCCAGGTTCACAAGCAAATGCTGGAGCTGCATCGCACGCTGATTGCGGCCACTCGTAAGGATTACGAACGCGAGCACGGCCCAATCGAGAATCCCTACGCGCTGCTCAACTTGGTCTCGAATCACCCAGCCTTTGCCTGGCTGCGCCCGCTGACACTGCTGCTAGTCGATATCGACGACCTCCAGGAGCAGGCCGAACTCAGCAGCTACGCGGTCAGTGCAGTGCGCGCCGCCAGCGCAGTGCTGTTCATGCCCACCGAGGATCAGGACAAATCGTTCTATGAGCAGCTACGCGCCGCCCGCCAGAACGAACCCTCGCTGGTGACGCTGCACGCGCATATTCGTCAGGCGCTCAGCCAGCTGCCGCAGGGATGAAGGATAGGCGCAGAGCCGCAGAAACGCAGAACCGTGGAACCGCAGAACCGCAGAACCGTGGAACCCAATAGCCCGGCGCTTCAGCGCCGGGAACACGCGAATCGGAAATGCAATGAGAGAACACACCAATGACTATTGAACAAATCGGTATCGTGGCGTTGGCGCAGCTTGAGGCGACCCACGCCGCGCGCGAGCAGGTGCTGCCGATTGCGCGGGCGTTGGTGCGCCAGTGCGCGAACACTATTCGTGCCTGCCAGCGCAGCGAATGGGCCGAAGCGGCAGCGTTGTTGGACGGGGCGCGCGCAGCGGTGGGCCAGCTCCGCGCCGCGCTCGCTGCGCGCCCAGAGCTGACCTTCGCCGGTTACACCCAGGACGCCCTGAAGGAATACGCCGAGGCTGCGCTGGTCTACGCCTTGTTGCGCGGGGAGGATATGCCAGGCCCGGATGAGTTAGGCGTGGAGGCCGCCGCCTACCTGAACGGCATGGCCGAGGCCGCCTCGGAGCTGCGCCGCGCCATTCTCGATGGCCTGCGCAATGGCGAGGTGACACGCGGCGAGGCGCTGCTGACGCAGATGGACGATATCTACAGCCTGTGCGTTACTGTCGATTTCCCAGACGCAGTCACCGGCGGCCTGCGCCGTACTACCGATGCGCTACGTGCAGTGCTAGAGCGCACGCGCGGCGATATGACGGCTGCGCTACGCCAGGAGCAGCTCGTCGCCGCACTGCGGACGCTGGAGGGGAAACTAGCCTGACAAGATGACAAGATGACAAGACGAACCGGTCATCTTGTCATCTTGTCATCTTGTCATCTGCTGCTACGGCAGTGGCACGTTCTTCGGCTGGTCGTTCGGCTGAACCGGCTGCTCGGCGTCCTCATAGGAGACGACGCGCGCGCCATTGGCCATCGGGGTGCCCGTTGTGCTGGAGGCGCGGCGGTCTTCGGACTCGAAATCGCTGGCATCGCCCGATGCGCCGGAGGTGGCTGGCAATTGAGTGTCGAAATCGGCATCGCGATCAGCCGACTGGTTGTCGCCGACCAAGCTGCCTTGAGATGAAAACAGCGAACTGACGTTTACCGAATCAGCTCGCCGCTCGACATCGACCACACCGCCGTGCGCGGCCTCGATCTTTGCGCCGCCTTCGTCATACATATCTACCGCGATCGCCCCGCCGTGCAGCATATCGGTCTGGTTCTCGCGAATCGAGTTCGCGCCGTCGCGAGCGAGAATACGCCTCACCTCGACCGCGTGTGTGTCCTCGGCCTGCACCACTATCAGCGTTTTACCCTGCTGCACCGCCCCGGCGTAGCGCTCGGATGCTTCTGGCGAGAGGTTATTGTTTTGGGCGAGCGCCCCGCCAATGCCACCAACCACCGCGCCTGCCGCAGCACCGGTCAGCCCCGCCACAAGCGCGCCGCCGGCAATGAATGGCCCGATGCCGGGGATAGCCAGCGCCACCAGACCGACCAGGCCTCCCCAGGCCGCGCCGACCGCAGCGCCCTCCGGCGCGCTCAACGTGTCACCCTCGCCCTGCGCCACCAGCGAGGTATCGTACAGCTCCAGGCCGCTATCGCGCAGCTCATTAAGGGCGTGGCGCGCATCCTCGGCGTGGTCGAAAATGCCAAGAATTGTCGTTTTTGCCATGGGCGTACCTCCTGTAAGGCATATTGTTTGGTATCTTCTAAGCACAGCTATTGCACGCGGCGTGCCAGCCTTTTCTATGGCACTAGCACGCCAAATCTCACGCGTTTATCATCGCAGCGCTGCTCACGCATCTGGTACACTTATGCTGGAACCCGCTTGACAGATCGTTCGTTATACTGACAGATGTAGCATTCCTAGCGGGATTGTAAAAAACGAAGGGGTGTTTTTCGGGGGGCTGCGCCCCAATCCCCGCTTTGCGCTGACGCGCGTTTACACATCAAAGCGAAGGGGTATTCTTTCGGGGGCGCAGCCCCCAAGCCCCCGCTTTGCGCTGACGCGCGTTTACACATCATAAAGGGATGCTCTACCGTCCAGGTGCTTTCATCAATACCAGCAAGGAAGATCCTATGCGACGCGCCCTATCACTTCTGCTGCTGCTCGGGCTGCTGCTCGCGGCCTGTGGCCCCGGCAATACCGACGACGAAGACAGTATCCCTGGCCTTGATGCCACGCCAGCACCCACCAGCGCTGCCAGCGGCGCGACCCCACAACCCGAGGGTGGCGTGACGATTTCGTTTGCGGCGTGGGAGAGCGAACTTACGCTGTATGAGCAACTGACCGCCAAATTCAGCGCAGAAAACCCTGGCATCAATGTCGTGATCGTGCCACTCGATGATCTCCTGAACAACGGCGACTCGAATGATAGCCCGACCGCGCAGCTGCGCCGAATTGTTAGCGGGGCTGACACTGCGCCAAGCTTTGTGGTTTCGCCCGAGGTAACCGGGGCTGGCCTGATGCTGGACATGGCACCACTCATGGATGGCGACTCGACCTTCAGCCGCGACGATTTTTACCCCGGCGCACTCGAGCGCGGCACCTACCCTGGCGGCGTGTTCGTGCTGCCACGCTTTGTCTACACCCAGATTCTAGCCTACAACAAGGCCCTATTTGAAGCGGCCGACCTGCCCGCACCCGCCGCTGGCTGGACGTGGAATGAGCTGTTTGGCGCTGCCGAGCAGCTTTCCGGCATCGACAGCACCACCTACGGCTTCTTCGATTACAGCGGCGGCTTCACCGCCCTGCTCGCAGAGATCGACAACCGCGACATGAAGCTGCTGGAAACTCCGCCAGCGGAGGTCGACCTGACTGCGCCTGAAGTAGTCGCAACCCTCGAGCGGGTCAAGGCGTTGATCGACAGCCGTGCCATCCTGAGCGGCCAGCAGCGCGAGGGCGACCCCGACCCAGGGCAACTGGTGCGCGATGGGCGCGTAGCGATCTTTCCCATCGAAGCCTCCGGTGCGATACCAATCGATGGCGTCCCAGCCGGGCAAGCTAGTCAAGAACTACCCTTTGAAGTAGGCCAGGTCGCGTATCCTGTGACCGAAGGGATATTCAACTATGTTGGCGGCGGCGGCACCGATGGCTTTATCATCAGCGCAGGCACGCAGTACCCGGAAGAATCCTGGCGCTGGATCGAGTGGTTGAGCCGCCAATCGCCCGAGGAAACGCAAGCTGGCGGCCCGTCGGCAGCTCCAGGACGTATCCCAGCGCGCGCCAGCCTGGCCGAATCCAGTGGCTACTGGGAATCGCTCGATGAGCAAACTAAAGCGGCGTACCAGGCGGCGCTGGCCCAACCCTTCACCCCGCCGAGCAGCACGATCGATTACACCGTACTCGGTGCGCTCAGCAATGCTATGTACGAGGTGGTGGGCAGCAACCGCAAGCCAGCCGATGCGCTGAAGACCGCGCAGCAGGCCATGGAAGAGCAGCTAGCGCAGATGCCGGAGCTGACGCCCACAGCAGAGCCAGATACCTCGCCGGTGGTGGTGGCCACGCCCGCGCCACAGACCGCCCCCGATGGCGCGACGCTGATTAAGTTCGACGCCAGCGGCTACGACCTAAGCCAGGTGCGCCGGCTGGCCCGCAGCTTCAACGACGCCAACCCAAATCTGTTTGTACAGGTGCGCACGACCCAGAATATCACCGAGCCACTCACACTGGAACTGCTCGCCAAGACCAACGACTGCTTTTCATACTGGGGCACGCCCCAGAACGAAACCGATTTTGCTGAACTGCTGGATCTGCGCCCACTGTTCGACGCCGACGCAACCTTTAAGCGCGACGACTACCCACGGGCGGTGCTCAGCCAATACGAGAATAACGGCGGAATCTACGGCCTGCCGTATAGCTTCAACATCCGCAACCTTGGCTACAATAAAACTGTGTTTGACACGGTGGGCGTAGCGGTGCCGACCGACGAGTGGCGTCCAGAGGACTTCCTTAGCGCGGCCAAGGCACTGACCAGCGGCAGCGGCGAGCAGAAGGTGTACGGCTATGTGCCCTATGGCGGCGGGCCGTTCACCGACATGTTCTTTTTCGTCAACCAGTTTGCTGGGCAGATCACCACGGGCAGCGGCACCAGCATTCGGCCAAACTTTACCGACGCCAAGTCGGTCGAGGCTATCCAGTGGTATATCGACCTGGCGACCGTCCATGGCGTGATGCCCGCGTACAAAATTCCAAACACACCTAACGATAATTACGAAGACAAGAGCTGGGAGATCGTGCAGGACGGGCGGGCGGGCATATGGTTCGACTACGGCTACGGCTCGTTCGAAGGGCCGGGGCCGAATGGCGAGCCACGCGCGTGGGAGCCTGCGCTAGCCCCGCTGCCGGTCGGCGCGGCGGGCTTGCAGACCGGCGATTTGTGGTCGCGCGGCTTCTTCATCTCGGCCAGTTCGCCGCAGCAGCAGGGCTGCTGGGAGTGGCTGAAGTTCGCCTCCGAGGATATCACTGGGTTGAACGGCGAATTGCCGGCGCGCGCATCGGTAGCGGCATCCGAGGAGTTCAGGCAGACCGCAAACCCTGGCCAACTCAAGCTACTTGAGGTGTACCAGGAGGCACTCGCCCAGCAGAGCACGGTCAACCCCGGCATCAACGGCTTGTACACGGCCACACCATTTGGCGTGGATTTCTACTGGTTCAACAAGGCGATCAACGACACGATCGAGAAAGACGCTGATCTGGCCGAGGGCATGAAGACGGCGCAGGACTTGACGACCAAGCACATCGAGTGCGTGATCGAGACCAAAAAGCCAGCCACCTGCGCCCGCCAGATCGACCCGAGCTACGACGGCTACAACACCCAGGATCCCGACGAGAACCCGCAGCCCCGGCCTGCGGCGGGCTAAAACCGGCGGGGCGGGCGCGGCTCGCGCTCGCCCCGTTCCCGGCGCTGAAGCG
>JACMIM010000062.1 GCA_014381165.1 Roseiflexaceae bacterium | reverse complement strand
GCGCGATCGGGGCCAGCGGGTGGCATTCGTACCACCCGCAAAGCCCACCTGCGCGCTTCTCCACCCTGGTGCCCAGGACGCCCCGTACATGCTAACCCTGCCAGAGCCTGCGCACGCCCGTGCAGCCGCGCCGATGTTATGGCATCGAGGGGCTGTATACGTTCGTGCAGGCCAGGGGAGGTAGCCATCCCGAGGTGTCGTTCGACGGCATCAGTTCCGCATAGATAGAACTGTCGTGCATCAAGACTAACGCAGCGCTGCATTCAGCTGCGTGAGCCTGGCTGTCTTCTGTACTATAGCATTGGATTGCGAAAGACGCAACCAAGAACTCCCGGCGGTGAAGGGTTTATGTGTTCTGTCGGCAACCGCGCGGCTGAAGTCGCTGGCTGGGGTTACGAAGCCCGCAGTGGCGGGCTATTGGGCTTTGGCGGCTGCCGCCTCGCGCCGCGCCTTTGCGTACATCGCCAGCGCCCGCTCGCGTTGCACCTTGTGATCGACGATTGGCGCGGGGTAGCTGCTGTCGAGTTTGACACTGGCTTTCTGCTGGTCGTCGGTGGTCATCTGCCAGGGCGTGTGAATGAATTTCTTTGGTACGTCCTGTAGTTCTGGCAGATACTGGCGGACATACGCGCCGTCTGGGTCGAACTTCTGGCCTTGGCTGGTCGGGTTGAAGATGCGAAAGTAGGGCTGTGCGTCGGTGCCAGTGCCAGCGACCCACTGCCAGCCGCCGTTGTTAGCGGCGTGATCGCCATCGACCAGTTGCTGAAGAAAATAGCGCTCGCCCCAGCGCCAGTCGATCAGCAAATCCTTTATCAGAAACGACGCTACGATCATACGGGCGCGGTTGTGCATCCAGCCCTCGCTGTTGAGCTGGCGCATGGCCGCGTCGACCACTGGGTAGCCGGTGCGGCCCTGGCACCAGGCCGCAAAGTGGCTCGTGTCATTTTGCCACTCTAGCGCATTGAATTCAGGCTTGAATGCGCCGCGCAACACATGGGGGAAGTGATACAGAATCTGCATGTAGAAATCGTGCCAGGTGATCTCGCCTAGCCAGGCATCGATACCCGGACGGGCCGCAGCGTCGGCCCGCTCCAGCGCGGCCAGCGCCACCCGCACACAGGCCCGCGTGGAAACGCAGCCCAGGTGCAAATAGGCCGAAAGGCGCGAGGTAGCCGGGCGCGCCATGAAATCGCGCTGGACGTGGTAGTCGCGAATGCCATCGGGGTTGGCGAGATCGGCGAAGCTGGCCAGCCGCTGCAGCCCCTCGGCTTCGCCGCCAGCGCGAGCATACTGGCTGGGCCTGTGACCAAGCTGCTGGGCGCTTGGCAGCCTGCCGGGATCGATACCTGCTGGCAGCGGGGCGAACATTGCCAGCTCTGGTGCAGTGACGATCGGGCGCGGGTCGGCCTCGATCCGGCTGCGCCACTGGCGGCGGTAGGGTGTATAGACCGTGTAGGGCTTGTCGGCCTGGGTCAGCACCTGGTCAGGCTCCCAGATCACTAAATCCTGGAAACTCCGCACTTCACGGCGAGCCTGTTGAAGCGCCGCCTGCACGCGCTGGTCGCGCTGGCGGGCAAACGGCGTGTAGTCGCGGTTGAAGAAAATCGCTCCCGCCCCGCTGGCCTCGGCAAGCTGTACAAGTACCGCTGCTGGATCGCCCTGGCGCACGAGCAAGCGGCTGCCGTGCTGTTGCAGTGCGCTGTCGAGCGCCGCTAGCGATTCGAGTAGGAACTGCACGCGCACAGGCCCAACCCGTGGCGAATGCAAAATCGTGTCGTCGAAGATAAAGAGTGGCAGGACTTGTCCGCCGCTTTCGCGCAGTGCGGCGGCGAGCGCCAGATTATCGTGCAGGCGCAGGTCGCGGCGGAACCAATGGATGATCGGCGGCATAATCGCTTTCTTGCTACTCATCACCTGCTTCGCCAGCCATAATCACGGCAATCGGGCGCATGGTGGCCAGCGGTGTGATCATGTCGGCCTCGACCTGGAGCTGAATAACGCGCTCGATATCCTTGTAGGCGTGGGGGGCTTCGTCGACACTCAACCCCTCGACCAGGATGTCGGCGTGCTGCATCACGCGTCGTGCTTCGGCCAGTGTGCTGCGGCTGCGTGCCTGCGTGCGGCTGCCCAGCCGTCCTGCGCCGTGGGATGCGCTCCATAACGCCGCCTCGCTGCCCCGCCCCGCCACCAGATAGGACGCGCTGGCCATGCTGCCAGGGATGATCCCAAGCTCACCCGCGCCCGCCGGGGTCGCGCCCTTGCGATGGATGACCATATCGCCATGCAGCCAGGCAAAATTGTGATGGTTCTGCACCACGGCGAGCGGCGTCAGTTTGGCCCGGCGGGCGAACAGCGCGTGGATGACCTCGTGGTTGGCCTGGGCGAAATCGCCGGCCAGCTGCATGGCCTGCCAGTACTCTTGGCCCGCCTGGCCCGCCAGGTCGAGCCATTCGTACATGCGCGGCACCTTGGTGTGGCGCTCGGTCTCCTGCTGGGCCAGCCGAATGTAGTGGTTGGCGATCGCATAGCCCACCCCGCGCGAGCCACTATGCGTCAGCAGCGCGCAAAATTGAGCCGGAAGTTTCGCCACGAAGTCGCGAAGATGCGAAGGTTCAGAAAAATGTTCTGCTTGTTGTTCCTTCGTGGCTTCATGGCTTCGTGGCAATTCGTGGCTTCGTGGCAAAAGTGGTGACATGCGTTCCCCGATGACAAGTTCGGCGAAGTGGTTGCCGCTGCCACTGGTGCCGAGTTGGCGCGCAGCCTTATCGCGCAGGTCGCGGGTCTGGGCGGTTAGCTGCCAGCGCTCGCCGTCGAGAATACTGTGATCGGCCTGGCGGTCGCGGCTGCCGCCGGCCCCAAACACCGTCACGGCCTGGAGATCGGCGAATAGCTCGGCGCGACGGGCAAGCAGTTGCTGGGCAGGCTCGGCAAAAATCGTTAGATGCATACGGCAGCCGATGTCCACGCCGACCATTGCAGGCGCGACGGCACGCTGCGCCGCGAACACCCCACCAATCGGCAGCGCGTAGCCGGGGTGGGCATCCGGCATGAGCGCACCACGCACTGCTACTGGCAGGCGCAGCGCCAGCTCAAGCTGGGCCAGTGCTGCTGGCTCGATGTCAAGGCCAAGCTCGCCGATGACCGTGTAGGGCTTGGGCTGAACGTCAAGCTGGGCGATCTGCGGCGGCGGCCCAAATTCCGCGCCGATCGCCGCCACGATCTGCTCGGCGCTTAGGCCGGTCTTCTTCAGCTTGGCGGCGCGGGCGGCCATGTCGGTCCAGCGCTTGTCGCCCTTCCAGGGTTCGATAATTTTATTCGGCTTCATATCTTCGCGTTTTGGTGGTTACGGGCGTAGTCTGCACGTCGGTGCGCGTTGTTTCTAGGGGTACATGCGGTACAGCGTGCGTGGGAACGGGATGGTCTCGCGGATGTGATGAGTGCCGGAGATCCAAGCGGTGCAACGCTCGATGCCCATGCCAAAGCCGCTGTGCGGCACGCTGCCATAGCGGCGCAGGTCGAGATACCACTGATAATCGGCGAGTTGAAGGCCGTGTTCGCCGATGCGTCGCTCTAGCAGCGCGGCATCGTGGATGCGCTGCGAGCCGCCAATGATCTCGCCATAGCCCTCGGGGGCCAGCATATCGGCGCACAGCGCGACCTCGGGGCGATCGGGGTCGGGCTGCATGTAAAAGGCCTCGATCGGTTGCCTGACAGCAGTTCGCTGGCGGGCGTGCCGCTGCGAATTCTGCTCAGCGACCGTTCCGGTCCCGGAGCCCTGCTGAGAGATACGCTCATGATCCGTCCATCCACACGCGATCCGTAATCAATCCAACAACATAGAAAGGAGGTTCCCATGCACGGGAACGAAGTCTTCCAGCGCGTCCGCAACGCGCTCGCTCAGGTCGAGGCCGAGCGGAACGTGCGCGTGCTTTTCGCGTGCGAGAGCGGCAGCCGGGCGTGGGGCTTTGCCTCGCGCGATAGCGACTACGACGTGCGCTTCCTCTACGTACACCGGCGCGACTGGTATCTCTCGGTCGAGGATCGGCGCGACGTCATCGAACAGCCGATCG
>JACMIM010000524.1 GCA_014381165.1 Roseiflexaceae bacterium | reverse complement strand
TCGCCCGCATGCTGGGTCCCGATATCAAGGTGCAGACGTGGCGCGATCAGGCGGTGTTCTACCTAGCAGTACGTGGCTTGTACGACCGTATCTTCGGTGCGTTGGGCATCATCATTGGCGTCATCGTCATGTTTGTCGTTGCCAATGCCATGGCCATGGCCATCATCGAACGTACTCGCGAGATCGGCACGCTACGAGCGATGGGAACGCTGCCAGCGCAGCTGGTGCGCGTTTTTGCCATGGAGGGCGCAGTGCTCGGCGGTGCGGGGGCTATGGCCGGCGCTGTGGTGGCGCTGGCTATCTCTATCGCGCTGCTCTTCTCCGGCGTGCAAATGCCGCCGCCACCGGGGCGTTCGGTGGGTTATCCACTGCAGGTGGCGATTTCACCTGAGATGTATACCTTTGTCATTTTGGCGATTACCGTGCTGGCCATGATCTGTGCTGCTGTGGTTGGTCGCCGTACTGCAAATAAACCTGTTGTGGAGGCTCTCAATCATGTTTAGGTTAACTACTTTGCTGACAGTTTTGTTCGTGGCGTGGACATCGTCCGGGCAAGCGGCGCAGGACAGCGTGCAGCACATGCTGAAAGCGGCCGATGCTTATCGATTGACGGACGATGCCATGCAGGTGGAGACACAGATCACCATCATGAAGGATGGCACGCCCGACAAAGAGCGGCGCTACACCGTCTATTTGCGTGAAAATCGGCAGTCGTTGGTGGTGATGAGGTCACCATCAGAAAGAGGGCAAAAAGTGTTGATGCTGGCCGATGACTTCTGGCTGATCATGCCCAGTACCCAGCGGCCCATGCGCATCACACCGACGCAGAAATTATTTGGCGATGCATCGACCGGTGATATTGCGACCATGACCTGGGCCGGTGATTATGACGGAAAGGTAGTGGCTGAAGAGGCCTGTGTGGAAGGTGCCAAAGAGCGTTGTGTGCACTTGTCGCTTAATTCCCAACGCAAGGGAGTGACCTATACGCGCATCGAACTGTGGCTGGCCAAGGGCGGCTACCAACCGGTGCGCGCCGATCTCTTTGTTGCTTCCGACAAAATGGCTAAGCAGGCCAGCTTCAGACTGGACGGGGTCGAAGGTCGGCAGCAGGTGACGGAGATGCTATTGACCGACCAAATCCAACAGGGCAAGCAAACCGTGGTGCGTTATCTTTCGCGCCTGGCGAAGCGTGCGCCGGATGATTGGTTTAACCCGATGTTCCTCACTCGTAATGAGTTGGGGTCATGAGAAATCAGTCAATTGCGGTTGTCATGCTAGGACTATTTTGTGCTGGAACAGCCACCGCTGCCGATGGGTCTGGCACGTTGCGGTGGGTACTGCAGGAAAATGTCGCTAACCACAAAGGCGTGCTGGCAGCGGCAGCCGATCTGCTGCACGGAGATGACGACACGGTTGCGGCTGAATTGGAGCTGCGCGGTGCTGCGGGACCCGTCAGCGGCATCGCAACGGCTAGGCAAACGGCATACAGCCGTGGTAAGCCATCTCACGAATTAATTGTCAACGAGTTACAGTGGAGCGGGCAGGCCGCGGACTGGCATATAACCGTAGGCAAGAAGATCGTCAGTTGGGACGTGGGTTACGCATTTCGCCCGCTCGACGTGGTGCAGCAGGAGAACCGGCGCAGCCTGATCACCTCCACGCTGGAAGGCGTACCGGTGTTGCTGGCTGAGCGATTTAGCAACGACGCAGCGCTGACAATTGCGTTGGCCAATCCGATGCGGCGCAGCGCGCCTGTGGGCCGTGACGAACCGGCCATTGCGCTGCGCGGCTATTGGCGTGACGGCAAGACGGATTGGCATGCTGTCGCGCGCGTGGCCCAGGAAACGGGGTGGCGCGCAGGTGGGGCCATTTCGCATGTCGCGAGCGACGAAATCGAAATGCATGGTTCGCTGCTTCGTGCGCAGCGTCTGGAACATACCATCGTCACAATACGCAGCAACGGTCCGTCTTCCTATAATGTGGCAGCGGGTGAGGGGGGTTGGCAGGCGCTGCTGGGTGCGACATGGAGCGGCGAAAACAAGATCGCGGTCACAGCTGAAGCATGGCACGATGAGCGTGCCTGGTCGCGCTCACAGTGGCGCGCTTGGCGTAGCCGCGCACAAGGATGGAACGATCTGCCGATACCGGCCTCAGCGCGTGCGGGGTTGTTGGCGTCCGAGGCGGACGCGTTTAACGTGGCGAGTCTGCAGCGCGACAATCTGATGCTGCGTGTGTCGTATGCGGGCGAAGCGTTTTCACCCAGTCTGGATACGCTCTATATGCCTGCCGATGGCGGCATGATCATCACGGCACGCGTGACGTGGACAGGGGATCGCAGCGCGGTGGAGGCAGGCTGGCGTGCGTATGCGGGCCCTGCGGAATCGGTGGTGCGCCAATTACCGTCGCGCGGCAGCGTGTATGTATCAGCTAGCATAAGTTTTTAGCGCTGGTTTCTAGCGCTGGTTTCTAGAATAGGCTTCTAGATGGAAAGCTGTGCTTGCTTGAGGCACACTTTGGAAATCAAACATAGGCTCCGCGAGGATGGATGGTAAGTAATGCTCCGTAACGAATCGAGCAATATCAGTTTTGTGCGCCACGCGCTGCTCTTTACCTTTGTGCTGAATACGGTGATTGGCGTGTTAATCACTGTGCTGCATCAGCGGGTGGAGTTGCTCGGCGGTACACTGATCAAAAGTCACAGCATTGGTTTTTCTATTTGCACCAGCGTTGTATTGCTGCGTCTGTTTTTTGTGCGGTGGTTTACTGATAGCCTGCCTTTGCAGATTGTTATATATCTATTCAGCATTCCCGTTGGCGTGCTGATTGGTGGTCCGCTTGGTGACTGGGCCAGCGGTGATGACCCACATTTCCTCTTCGGCGGGCGGGGCGAATCGTCAGTAACAATTGTCTTTTCGCTAGTCGGCGGTATCGCCGCGGTGTTGTATGCAATTGTTCGCTGGATGGTTGCTGAGCGGCAACGGCGTGCAGAGCAGGCCGAGAAGACGGCGTTGGGGGCGCAGTTACGTGCCCTGCAGGCGCAAATCGAGCCGCACTTTCTGTTTAATACATTGGCTAATCTTGATGCTCTGATCGCGCTTGACGCGCAGCGTGCGCGTGAGATGTTGGCCCATTTGATCCGCTATCTGCGCGCGTCGCTGGTTCATGCCAGAAGCGATACCGCAACGCTGGAGACAGAGTTCGAATTGCTACGTTCTTATCTGGCG
>JACMIM010000523.1 GCA_014381165.1 Roseiflexaceae bacterium | reverse complement strand
GGCCAGCAATCAGGCCATGTTTTTGGAGCAGGTCGAGCAGGAGTCCGGCCTTCAGATGCGCGTGCTTGAGGCCGAGCAGGAGGCCTACTATGGCTACCTCGGCACCGTCAACAGCCTGGCGTTGGACGACGCCTACCTGATCGACATTGGCGGCGGCAGCACCCAGGTGACGGCGATTCGCGGGCGCGGCTTTCAGCAGGCCTTCAGCCGCCCACTCGGCGCGCTGCGTATCTCCGACCGCCACATCACCAGCGATCCTATTTCGGGCAAGGAGTTCCGTGCGATCGAGCAGGCAGCGGCGGAAACCTTTGCCGACCTGAACTGGTTTCACGAAGCCCGCAACACAACGCTGGCCGGGATCGGCGGCACCATCCGCACGCTGGCCGAGATCGACATGAAGATGCGCGGCTACTCGCTCGACCGCGTGCATGGCTACCAGCTGCGGCGCGATCGGCTGGAAGCGCTGGTGGAGCAGCTGCGTGGCACGACGCTCAAGCAGCGTGAGGACATGCCGGGACTGGGGAGCGACCGCGCCGACCTCATCCTTGGCGGCGCGGTGATTCTGCGCCAGCTGATGCGCCAGGGCGATTTCAGCGAGATTACGGTCAGCGGCTACGGCCTGCGCGAAGGGCTATTCTTCGAGCAGTTTTTGGCTGGCGAAGATTCGCCACTGATCGGCGATCTGCGCGGGTTCAGCGTGCAGAATCTGGCGCGTAATTATGGCTACGAGGCTGTCCACTGCGCAAAGGTGCAAGAGCTTTCGCTTTCGCTGTTCGACCAACTGGCCAGCTTGCATGGCCTGGGCGAATGGGAGCGCGAGCTGCTTGGCTACGCGGCAGTGATTCACGATATTGGCGTAGCGATCAGCTACTACGATCACCACAAGCACGGGGCCTACCTGATACTCAACAGTGCGCTGCTCGGCTTCAGCCACCGCGAAGTGGTGCTGCTTGCCGCACTTGTGCGTGCCCATCGCAAAGGCGATATCGATGTGAGCGCCAACCCCGACATTGTCGAAGATGGCGATGCCGCGCGTATGGCCAAGCTTGCTGCACTGCTGCGGATCGCCGAGTACCTGGAGCGCCGCAAAAGTCAGGTCGTCCAGGGGCTCACAGTCGAGATAGGCGAGACGGTGCGGGTCGTCTGCAGCACAACTGGCGACGCCTCGATCGAGATTTGGGATGCAAACCGACGTAGCAGCCTATTCAAAAAGGCCTACGGTCGACCGATCGAGATTGTGTAGACGCGGGGAGACGCCAATAACGAAATAGTTAGCGCCCGATGACAAAATTGTCGCTTGCCGGAGCGTCACTTTATGTCGTCGCCTCGTATTACATGTACACACGATCAAAAACTCGCCGCGTCCGCGAGGGGTATGTACAGAAATGAGGTGGACGATGGCGTCAATTTTAGTTGTAGAAGACTACCGTGATAGTCGCACAGTCATCGAGTTGATTCTCCGCGACGCGCACCATCAGGTGTACAGCGCACCCGACGGCGCGGCGGGCGTTCAGGCGGCGGCCAAGATGCGGCCAGATGTGATTCTGATGGATTTAGCGATGCCGAACATGGACGGCTGGGAGGCGGCACGCCAACTGAAGGCCGACCCATCCACCAGAGGCATTCCAATTATTGCATTCACCGCGCAGGTCGATCCAGAAGCGCTTGAGCTTGCGGCCCGCGCCGGATGTGTGAGCGTGCTTACCAAGCCGTTCGAAATCGACGAGTTGCTGCGCCAGATCGACCTATGGACACCGCACAATCACGCGGTCAGCGCGTAAACACCGGCCCGCGCATTCCCGGCGCTGAAGCGCCGGGCTAGTGGGTTCTAGGCGCATTCCCGGCGCTGAAGCACCGGGCTAGTGGGTTCTCTGTTCTTTGTTCTTTGTTCTCTGAAGCGC
>JACMIM010000522.1 GCA_014381165.1 Roseiflexaceae bacterium | reverse complement strand
CCAACCCCAACCACAACCCCAAGCCCGACTACCACCGCGACGACGACTGCCACGCCGGCTTTCCTGGCCTTTTCGCAGGTTTGGCAGCGTGCCGATCAGCCGGTCACGGCGGGGCAGGCGGCGCGCAGCTGGATGTGGGGGCCAAAGCCGCTTCAGCGCATCAGCGAGAGCTACAGCAACGCGCCCGGTGGCGAGCGTCTGGTCGAGTACTACGACAAAGCGCGAATGGAAATCACCAACCCCGGCGCGAACCGATCGAGCCCGTGGTTTGTGACCAATGGCCTGCTGGTGGTCGAAATGGCGCGCGGCCAGCTACAAACCGGCGACCGTAGCTTCACGAATCGCGCCGCTGCCGAGATTCCGATTGCCGGCGACCAGAGCGACCGTTCAGCGCCGACCTACGCCAGCTTGGCTGGCGTGATCGCGCGTAAAGACCGCGATCGCAGCGGCGAGTACGTGGCCGAGATGCTGGAGCGCAACGGGCGCACGGGCGATTACACCGGCGCGCGGCTGAAAGCAACGCAGCTTGTACGGTTTGTGCCGGAGACTGGACATAATATTCCCGAGGTATTCTGGGGCTTTCTGAACGCGCGCGGCACGATCTCGGAGGGCGGGCAAACCCGCCAGGGTGCCCTGATGGACTGGCTTACCACGCTGGGATACCCGGTCAGCGAGCCATACTGGGTCAACGTGACCGTCGACGGCGAGCAACGCCAGGTGTTGGTGCAGCCGTTCGAGCGCCGCGTGCTAACCTACGATCCCGCCAATCCGAGTGGCTGGCAGGTCGAAATGGGTAATGTCGGGCGGCACTACCACCTGTGGCGCTACGGCCGCGAGTTGCCGGAGTAGCAGAGGACAGAGAACAAAGAACAGGAGTCAAGGGTCAGGGGACGATCCCAATAGCCCGGCGCTTCAGCGCCGGGTGGTAGACGCGGCGCTGGCCCCGCCCGCGCCTTCACCCCAGCGCCGCTGCTGCTTCCATACGGTAGGCTTGCGCCGCTGGCAGCAGCCCGGCGATCAGGCCGAGCAGCAGCATTGCGCCCAGCACCGCTGCTTCGGCCAGCGGGTCGAAGGTGATCGCGGTGGCCAGTGCGCTCTGCTGGTTGATCGCCTGTGCAGCCAGCGCCGCCGCGACGTGGCCGAGAACCAGCCCGGCCAGTGCGCCCGCCAGCCCTTGCAGCAGTGCCTCGCCAAGCGAGACGGCGAACACCGTGCCGCGCGATGCTCCCAGCGCTCGCATGACGGCGATATCGCGGCGTCGGGCCAGCAGCGCGGCGTAAAGTGCCAGGGCCATGCTCAGCGCGGCCATGCTCAACGCCAGCGTGCTGATTGCGGCAAGCAGTTGCTCGCCCTGGCCCAGCCAGCTAAGGAACTGGGTCAGCACCGCTCCCGGTAGCGCCGCTTGTAGTTCATTACCGCTATTCAGTTCGCTATATAGCTGATAGGTCGCATTGATGTCGCGCCCGCGCACGAGCACTGCTGTCACCGCCGTCACTGCCGTGGCCGAGGCAGCGCTGTCATCCTGCACCACCGAGCCGGGCGTAAAAATACTGCCGCGCATCTCGCCATGCACCTGCCAGTAGCTGCTCAACGGCACGTAGATGCCGAGATCGCCTGGTGTGCCAGTCGGCGCGAGCACGCCAACAACCGTGTAGCTGAAGCCCTCGTGCCCAACCTCGTTCACACCGCCAAGTGTGCCGTGGCTCGATTCGAATGTCGCACCCGTCTGCATGCCTAGCCGCGCCGCCGCCGCGCTGCCAAGCACCGCCTCGAACTCCTGGCCGAACACTCGCCCCGCCGCCAGCCGGTAAAATGGCGGGCGTTCTGGCGTCACAGCTACCTCGAACAGCTGGGGCGTCGTGCCGATAATCCGTATGCCTTGTAGATTATCGCCAAGCGCCAGCGGTACTGCGTCGCGCACTCGCTCGTCCTGAGCGAGCCGCTCGTAGGTGGCGTAGGGAATATTACCCAGTGGTACGTCCTGAAACAGCACGCTGCTGACCACAAGCTGGGTCGCGCTGCCCTTCGGCCCAACCACTAATTCGAATGGCCCGCCGGCCGTGGTCAGCCCGCGCCGTAGCCCCGCCCCAAGCGATATCACCGCAATCGCCAGGCCGACACCAAGCGCAATGATTAGCGTGGTCAGCGCACTGGTCAGCGGGCGCGAACGCAAATGCCTGAGTGCAATTGCAAGTGGGTGCATAGAATAGGGCCTACCTGGTATTTGGCGATGACATTGGTAGCTGCGGGGCTAGCCCCTGCGTGTGTGCGATCGTAGCTGCGGGGCTAGCCCCTGCGTGTGCTTCCGTCTCCAGCCGCCCGGCCCGTAGCGCCATGATTGTGCCGAAGCTGGCCAGCAATTCACGGTCGTGGCTGACCAAGGCCAGCGCTGCACCCTGCCGTGCGCAGAAATCGCGCAGCAGCACCACAATCTTGCGGCCCGTTTCATAGTCGACACTGGCAGTTGGCTCGTCGGCCAGCACCAGCGCGGGGCGGTTAACCAGCGCTCTCGCCAGCGCCACTCGTTGCTGCTGGCCGCTGGAAAGCTGCGCGGGCCGGTGGTGCAACCTGTCGGCGAGCCCGACCTGTTCGAGCAGTTCGCTGGCTCGCTGCCGCCGCTGGTTGGGCGGAATCACTGCGGCAAAGCCCATGGCCAGTTGCAAATTCTCAAGCGCCGAAAAGCCGTCGAGCAGGTTGGCGCGCT
>JACMIM010000521.1 GCA_014381165.1 Roseiflexaceae bacterium | reverse complement strand
GTACCTCATCGCGCATCACGTCCTCCATTCGCGCACAAGTGTTTCAGTAGTTAATCTTTATAGTAGCATTGAACCAGCTCTATGGCTAGAGTATTAACATAGTATTTCTAGGGAAAGCATTGACGAATGCAGACACGGGTGCTATAGTGGTTCTATGAGCGACAGTAGTGATGTGCTGAAACAGTCGCCTGGCCGTGAACGAATCAGATGGCGGGTCAAAGAGGTCGCGAAGGAGCGGGGCTTTTCATCGGCGTTGCAGCTCGGGTTGGCAATCAAGCTGAACAAAAACTCGGCAAACAGCCTCTGGAACGGCATGACGCTACGGCTCGACCTGGACACTCTCGGCAGACTTTGCGATCTGCTTCACTGCACACCCGGCGACTTGTTGGAGTATGTTGGTCAGCAACGGGGCGAAGGGTAATACTTTCGCGGACAAAACAAAGCCCACTCTGTGTATGCTTGCCGGCACCCAGAGCGGGCTCACACCCAGTTGCAAAAGCACTACTGTCGCAGCACCTTAACAACCAGCTTAAATTGTGGCATATCCACGATCGATATGCCGAATCAGGCTTTGATAGTGTCTGAGGAGGGCGCGCAGGGGGAGAAAGCTTTTACACCGTCTCTTCGTACTGCGCGTCCTGAAGCCCTCAAACTGGTTGGTATGGAGATGGGGGGAATCGAACCCCCGTCCAGAAGATTTAGACGCAGGCATCTACAAGCGTAGTCTGTTGTTTAATGTCGCTCGAAGCCACACCGCAGACAAAGCGGCTTTTGAGCCAGCCCACTTATCTTTTCCCAACTTAGCAGGCGATCCGCTGGGAGCATCCCCGCTGTTGTCGCTCTTCCTATTCCGCAGGGCTGAGTCTAGGAGAGCGGGCTACACTAGGCAGCCATCGCGAACGCCGGAGCGTTGACGCGAGTTGTGTTTTTGGCAGTTATGCCGGTGCCCCTTTTACGAGACTGGGCGGCTCGGCTTGCAACCCACGACATCGTCCCCTGTCGAAGCCAGGCATCCCCGAAATCGTACTTTGCAGTATATCAGGTGTGGTGCTCTACGTCAACGTGCGTGCGCGCTTTTGCAGGGCTAGTGCAACGTCGCAGCAAGCAAAAGGATTATCCACAGATTATTGAGAACGGTGCATCAGCCCTGCGCGTATTTGCGTATTTCAGGTTTCACACGCTCACCGCCACTGCGAGCATCAGCGGGCTGCTTTGGTCATACGCATCAAGATTATAACTGCCATACAGTGCTTCGAGCACAAAACCGCAACGAGCCAGCAGGTGCTCCAACTCGTACCGGTAGAGCCAGCGCATGCTGAATGCCAGTGTGGTTCGGCGCACCAGTTGATCGGCTAGCTCATCGTAGATGAATGTAACACTACTGGTCTGCGTAGCCATATCTACCGCCTGAGCGACGAACTTCTGCACTAGAGTACCGTCGTCCAGCGCGAACATCTTATCCAGCACCAGCTCGTTGTCGTGCCGCAGCAGGTCAACTGGATCGGGATTGAACAGGTCGAGCGCGAGCAGGCCACCTGGTCGCAGTGCCGCGTGGGTGTGCCGAAGCGCGGCTAGCTGGTCTTCGACCGTCGCAAGGTGCATGAACGAGTTGATCGCTACGAACGCTGCGGCGTAAGGGTCACCGGAGAGTGGCTGGCGCACATCGCCAAGCTGAAGCTGCATGCCCACACCGATGCCGGCGGCATCGAGGTTGCGCTTGGCCTGGGCCAGCAGCGCGGGTGAAATATCGACGCCCGTGACGTTGAAGCCCTCGCGCACGAGCGGCGTGAGCAGCCTGCCGCTGCCGCACATCAGCTCGATCGCTGGGCCAGCGGCCCGCCGCAGCAGTGCTCGGTAGAATGGCAAGTCATCGCAGAAGCTGCCATAATCGGCATGGTAAAAGCGCGCAAATGCGTCGAAGCTGCTGATCACCGCAGCACCAGCGCGGCAAGCAGCGCGAGCGCCGCCAAGCCAACGACACCAACCGCCACTGCTGTCGGCGAAATTACCGGCTCGAACGTGGGAGCTTTCGCCAGGTTGGCCTCCGCACGCTGCACTGGCAAGGGCGCGTATGTCGGCAGTGGCCGCTGTGACGCGCCGCCAAGCGCGCGCACGGTGATCGCCAGACCCGCCAGCAGGATGACCCCGCCGACGATGTATGGCACGAGGCTCGACAAAGAGATGGCGATGCCTGCGCCGTTGAGCAGCCCGCCAAGCATGTTGATCAGCGGACGCCCGACCACGAAGAGCAGAAACAGCCCAAAGCTAAACAACGAACCCCAGTTAATCGTTGGCTTTTTCTCAGGTTCGTCCATCTAACGCCTCATTACTTGATTGGCTCGCCGCCCATTGGTGCGCGCCGCCATCATCGTGATGAACCACGATCAGCAGGCCCTCGCGCACCCGCACCTCGCCCGGCGGCTCCAGCAGCACATTGCTAACACCGCGGGCTTGAAAAGCGTTGAGCGGCGCGTCTTCGAGTGGCCAGAGCAGACCGCGTGTGGTCACGCCCGCAACGGTAGCGGTCAGTGGCAGCAGCGAGACTGTGTCACCACGCCGCCCGTCGATCAGCGTTGATGAGCGCACAAGTTCGATCGTCTGATGATCGGCCAGCAGCCGCGTGCGCAGGCCCGCGAGCGCCGGATGGGCCAGCAACCAGATATTGGCCAGCGTGTGATCCCAACGACCACCGAGTGCGCCCAATACGTCGATAGTCGTCGCACGTTGCTCGACCGCTAGCAGCAGCGCCAGCTCGAAGTCGGTCTCGTCTTTGGCGCGCGGAAAGCGCCGCAGCTCGACGCCGCGCTGGGCAAGTTCTTGCGCACTGTTATCATCTAGCGAATCGAGATCGCCGATCACGATCTGGGGCAGCAGCCCTGCGCGCAGCAGTGGCAGCCCGCCGCCATCGGCAGCTATGATTATATCGGCCCGTCCAAGTAGTGCGCTGAACGGAGCGAGATCAAGATCGGGCGCATTCGCGACAATCACAATGTGCAACGAGATCGTTCCTTACGTGTATTGCAGTCTATCCATCCTAGCACGCTGTCCGAGCAGCGTCAAATATAGCAAGCTTACCGGATTCAGGACTTTCGCTTAAAGCGTCTTTTTCGCCTGCGGCGGGCAAGGAATTGTTTTTTTCTTAGCAGTTTTTTGTACAACGGCGCAAAAAACTGCTAAGAAAAGAGCACATTTTGGTAGCAAGCGAAAGTTCTGCGGATTTATGAAATAAGAAGGAGGTTTTTTCTCGGGGGCCGAAGCCCCAAACCCCCGCTTTGTGCTACGCACATTCACAACGTGCATCGGATACATCCGCACCCGTAGATCAACGACGTAACGACCTGCCCGCCAGCCCCGCTCCCCAGACATCATCCGCGGCGGGGCTGCGCGCCTGCCATAGCTCGGCGACATCACTGGCGAGTAGCAGCCGACCAAGGGTTGTTGGAATGAATGTGATGCGGCGCAGCTTGCGGCTGAGAATCGGCGTGGGTAGTGTTTCAAGCGCGCCAAGCTCAAAACACAGATAGCGCTCCGCCGCGCGGGGGTGGTCTGGTTCAGACGGAAGCAGCTCGCGCCGGGCCACAAGCCGCACCTGACGCACCTCGGCTGCCCAG
Organism: Roseiflexaceae bacterium; assembly: GCA_014381165.1. GTDB lineage: Bacteria > Chloroflexota > Chloroflexia > Chloroflexales > Roseiflexaceae > JACMIM01. The sequence continues at coordinate 4,370 of JACMIM010000521.1, read as the reverse complement.
CGTATGCTGTAGCGCTGCTCGGCAAAGGCGCGTGTTAAATAGAAGGCCAGCACTTCCGCCGCTGCGCCACGCGGTGCCCGGGCTAACGGCACGCGGTACCATCCCTGATCGTGCAGAATGATACTGTCGCTCACGCGCGGCAGAATTGCAACCAGCGCCGGTGTGTCTTCAGGCAGATCATCAAGGGCCATAGCAAGCTTTCACTACACGCGCAGCCGCGCTGCAACATCAGGCGCATACAGCCGCACATCCTCGCGCAGGCGCAGCAGCGCGAGATCGGCAGCTTTGGCTTCGATCATAATATCAAACCCTGGCAAGCCACGGGCCGCACGCAACAGCGTCGCTACCTCGAATGGGTTCAGGAAATCGGCGTGTTGACCACGCTGGGGCGCGACGATCAGGGGCGCATCGCCGCCCCGCCCCGGCCGCAGATGGGCCTCGGTGCGCTGAGTGCTCAGGTGTATCTTTGGCCGCACTCCCGGCGACCAACTGCCCAAGGCCAGGGCCAACGCATCGTGCAGGGGTAGCTGGCCAGGATTGTTGAGCTGAAAGTGGAGTGCGTCGAAGATCAGTGGGACACCATACCAGCGGCGCAGCCAGAGCAGCGCTGTTACGTCAAACCCGTGCTGACCAGCCTCGACCGCGACGCGACGCCGCGCTGGCGCAGGCAACTGCTCGTAGCGTGCGGCAAAGCGCTCTAGCGCAACCTGACCGCTTCCACCAACATGAAGCACAATGACTGCCTCCGGGCCACAGCCCAGTGCGTCCAAGAGCAATGCCTGAGCTGTGACCGCAGCGACAGATCGGGCTGCCGTATCGGGTTGCTCTGCCGCCAGCGCCACATGCAGCCCAGGGTGAACGGAAAGACGAAGCCCAGCTACCCGCGCCTGCGCGCCAAGCTCGACCAACAACCCGGACGACTGCTGAATTGCCAGTTCAGCCTGCTCAGGCTCGCTCGGTAGCAACGTGTCTGGCAACCGGAACGCGCTGGCCTGGATGCTCGCAAGATACCCAAACAGTTCACGAAGCCCAATTATCGCAAGGCTGAGTGTCCTGCTGCCGCCGATTTGCCGCCCAACCACACGCGAGGCAACTCCAAAGCCAATCATATGCTTGCTCTTACACGGTTTCGGTACACGCTGTAGTATACACGTAAGCGTGGGGAAAAGCAAGTAGCTGTACATTTACATCAGGGCTTATGAGTTCTCGCCTTGGCACCACGCCCGCCCGGCGGCTGAAGCTGCGGGCTAGCAATACAAAGCCCGCAGAGGCGGGCTGCAACGCTATTCAGCCCGCCTCTGCGGGCTTCGTACACCCAGCCAGCGGCTTTAGCCGCGCGGCTGCCAGCAGAACGCATCAGCCATGCCTTCACATGCGATACAACAGATCCGCATGGGTGATAATGCCGATCGGGCTTTGCGCGAGGCTGCCAGAGGGCGTAATCAAGCAGGCCACCACGTTCGGCTCGCGCAGCGCCTCGGCCACCAGTTCGCGCGAGGCGTCCGGGCGCAAACAGACCACCCGATCGAGCGCGTCCGGCGGCAGTGCGTCGGCCACGGTCATGCGGGCGATGCCGCCATTTTGCTCGGCGCGGGTCAGTGCCACGACAACATCGCGCTCGACCAGCAGGCCACGAATTTCGCCACGTTCGCCAAGAACCGGCAGCCGACCATAGCCGCCGCGCACCATGAGATCGCGTGCTTCGGCGAGCGGCTGTTCGGCGCGAACAGCGGCCACACCCGCGCTCATCAGATCGCTGACAGTGACTGCTTCAAGCTTCAGCAGCTGCTCCAGAAACGCGATCAGCTCGCTGGCCAAGGCGGGGCTGACCTGCAAGCCATAGGTGTGAGCGAGCGCGTTGCGCACCTGAGTGTAGCTCTCGGCCTGATCGAGCAGCGAATCGGGCAATGCGTCGCGGCCACGCAAAAACACGGTCGAGCGCCCAAGGCTAGCCTCACCGCGATAGCCCTGCTGGTTGGCCAGCGCTTCGAGGTACTCCTCGAGCAGCTTGATTGCCTGATCGCCAGCCGCCGCTGGACTCTGTGCAACCATCTGTCGCAGCGTCGCGAGCCTGCTTTGAAATTGCTGGGCCGGCTCCTGTGTGCGCTTGCGGCGCTGGTTGCGGTTCATGAGTTTGGCTTTCAGCCCGTAGGCGTGAAGCCCACGGTCACTATCCGAAGCCCGCTCAGGCAGGCCGAGGCACGGGTATTCAGCTCGCACGTTGCCACACGCGCGGTGTGGTTCAGTGTACCATGGCGGGTATGCACATTCTTCAAATTTACAAAGATTACTATCCAGTGCTTGGCGGCATTGAAAATCACATTCGCGACCTCAGCATGGCGCTGGCCCAGCGTGGGCACCGCGTGACTGTGCTGGTGACGAGTCTCGATCGGAAGACGCAGGTGGAGCACCCACATCCAGGGGTTTCTGTGCTGAAGGTGGCCAGACTGCTGCACGCTGCCTCTACGCCGATCAGCCCGGCAATGCTGGCCTATGCCCGCGCACTGCGGCCCGAGCTTGTACACCTGCACTTTCCATTCCCGCCGGGCGATCTGGTCGCGCAGGCCGTACCTGGTCGCCCGCCGCTTGTCGTCACCTACCACAGCGACATCGTGCGCCAGCGCGGCCTGCTGCGGCTGTATCGCCCGCTGCAAGCCTACACGCTGCGCCGGGCCACGCGGATTATCGCGACCAGCCCGGCCTACGTTGCGTCATCCGAGGTGCTGCGCCAGTATGCTGCGAAGTGCGCGATCGTGCCATTGGGTATCGACATCGCACGCTTTACAGCTGCCCCTCGGCGGCCAACCCCTGACACGAAATCGCCGCCGACAATCCTGTTTGTCGGACGACTGCGCTACTACAAGGGGTTGCATGTGCTGCTTGATGCCATGCCGCAGATCGCAGCGCGGCTGCTGATCGCTGGGACGGGGCCGGAGCAGGAGCGGCTGCTCGCGCAGGCGGCGCAGCTTGGCCTGAGCAGTCGCGTCGAGTTTCTTGGCGACGTAGCCGATGCCGAACTGCCAGCGCTCTACCGCCGCGCCGACGTGTTCGTGCTGCCGGCGCAGCTGCGCGCCGAGGCGCTGGGCCTTTCGCAGATCGAGGCGATGGCCAGCGGCGTGCCCTGTGTCTGCACCGAGCTTGGCACCGGCACGAGCTATGCGAACCAGCACGGCGTGACCGGCTTGGTGGTGCCGCCGGGCGACACCGGTGCGCTGGCCGCCGCAATCAATCTGCTGCTTGCTGACCCAGCGCTGCGCCTGCGCTATGGCACGGCAGCCCGCGAACGTGCGACGGCGCTGTTCAGCCGCGATCGAATGGTTGGAGCGATCGAGCAGGTCTATGCCGAGGCGTTAGGGCACGGCCTGGCCGCCCGCTCGCCGCGATCCCAATAGCCCGGCGCTGAAGCGCCGGTTGGCTAGAAGAGCGCGTTGGCCAGCCGCTTGCGCCCGCTTTGCGCCAGCGCGTGTTCGTCGCCCAGGGCCGCGAAGAGCGCCAGCAGCGTTTTGCGCGCGCCGTCATCGCCATAGGCCCGGTCGCGTGCGACCAGCTCCAGCAGTGTTTCGATGGCGGGGCCATACTCCTGCGCCCTGGCCTGCTGCGCCGCCGCGTGGAAGCGTGCCGCGCTGTCGCTTGCGCCAGCAGGAACCGCTGGCAACGCGAGAAACGCGCTAAGTGGCAGCAGCGCCTGGGCCTCGCGGTAGTGCGGCGAGCCTGCGACAACGCCGCCGAGCACGCTTGCTGCCTCGGGATCGCCTGCGAGCAGCAGCATGCGCCCAAGTTTGAGGCGCGGTTCGCCATCCGTTGGGTTCTGCGCGATCGCGGCGCGGTAGCGCGCTGCCGCCTCCTGCGGGTTGCTTTGCTCCATCGCCTGGAGGTCTTCCTCGATGATCTGGGGAGCCGCCCCAACAACAAAACGCTGGAGCCACTCGCGCACCTTCGGCTCGGGCAACGCGCCCATGAACTGATCGACCAGCTTACCGGCGTGCAGGGCCATCACCGCCGGTATACTTTGCACCCGAAAGGCCTGCGAAAGCCGTGGGTTTTCGTCGACATTGATTTTAACCAGTGTCCACGCGCCATTGGCCTCGGCGGCGAGCCGTTCGAGGATCGGCCCCAGTGTGCGGCATGGCCCGCACCACGGTGCCCAGAAGTCGATCACAACCGGCTGCTGGTGCGATCTGTCGATTACATCGCGCTGAAACGTCGCCTCGCTTACATCCATAACTGCCGACGCGGCTGTGTACTGGGTCATAGCTTGCTCGCTTTGCTAAACTGGCTGATTCTTCGCGTTCTTCGCGCTCTTCGCGGTTTCCCCCTCAACAAGTGCGTCTGCGATCTGGCCCGCCGCGTGCGGGTCGGCCAGCAGCGCC
>JACMIM010000061.1 GCA_014381165.1 Roseiflexaceae bacterium | reverse complement strand
GAAATTACCAAACTGAAACAGCAGCCGGGCAAAGACATCATTATCGATGGCAGTGCGAGCCTGGTTCAATCGCTTCAGGGAACGGATCTGGTCGATGAGTATCGCTTCTTAGTCCTACCATTCATCATGGGAAGGGGAAGACGGTTCTTCCCAGACGGGACGCCCGAGGCCAAGTTGCGGCTTGTCGAAAGCAAGATGCTCAGTTTTGGGGCGCTTGCGCTTACCTATCAGCCTGACAATTCATAACCGCTTGGCGTGTGGATAATAGGTCGGCGAGTCCGCTCTTTCGGTGGTGCTCAGTTGCTGCTTCAATCGTATGCTCTTGGTTGCCGTACCTCCAGCGTTGGAAGGCCATGAAGACCAAGGCGATGGCGACGCCGAGCACCAATGCGAAAAAAGACTGGCCCTATTCGGCGAAGAGGGTAGCCAAATATTTACAGTTGTGCCTGGCTCGCGCCGCGCGTAGCACGTAGTCTGATATGCCAACATTGCGTGAGCCGTGTTCAGCAGCGGCTGCGAACTCATGCGTGTTGGTGGGAGAAACGCATGCGCCATGTTGACGTTCTGATTCCCGCATTCGGACGACCAGCCGGTCTCGCCGTTGTCCTGACCAGCCTACTCGGCCAAACCTATCCTGATTTCAACGTAATTATCTCGGATCAAACTGATACTGAGCCGATTCCCACTGAAACGCTCGAGGTGCAGATGCTCGCGCGTATGTTGCGTTGGCGCGGCCACGAGGTGACTATTCATCGCCACCGGCCCCGGCGCGGAATTGCCGAGCAACGCCAGTTTCTGCTGGAGCAGAGCTGCGCCCCGTATGTTCACTACCTCGACGACGACGTGCTGCTTGATTCAGCCGTGCTGGAACGCATGGTGTCGGTGTTGCAAACGGAAGGGTGCGGCTTCGTTGGCTGCGCAGCTGCCGGCTTGCAGTACCTGGATGACGTGCGCGCAGACACGCACGCCTCGCTGGAGCAGTGGGTGGGGCCGGTGCGTCCAGAGCTGATTGATCCCGACAGCTTTGCGGCGATCGTGCATCGAGCAAGCGTCAATAGCGCGGCTAACCCGCTCCATCTTGAAGCAAAGCACTGCGCCGACGGGCAGGTTGTGCGGTACAAGCTCGCATGGATCGGCGGCGCGAATATGTTGTTCGACCGCGAGAAGCTGCTGAGCGTCGGTGGCTTTTCGTGGTGGAATCGGCTGTCGCCGCAGCACGTCGGCGAGGATGCGCTGGCGCAGGCGCTGCTGCTGCGGAGCTATGGCGGCTGCGGTATTCTACCGTGCGGCACCTATCACCTGTGCCTGCCAACGACTGTGCCCGACCGGCGGCGCAATGCTATCGAGATCCTGGGCGAACTGATTGCAGCATACGATGTTCAGCCAATAGGCGAGGCCGCGCCGCTGCTGCGTCGCCGCGAGCTTGGTGCCGTGGAGTAACCGACGAGCACCGCGCAACAACGGTGCTCGTACCGCTTTCCACACGTTCGTATGCCGATCGAGCGCCCGCTGTTCTCGCGAGCTGACAGCACAAATCTGCCCGCGCCGCGTGTAT
>JACMIM010000520.1 GCA_014381165.1 Roseiflexaceae bacterium | reverse complement strand
GCGCGTGCTGCCATAGTGGCCCTTGTGGAGCAACAGCTGTCCAAACGCGCCGTAGTCATCGATGGTTGACACCAACCCCCCGGCACCCGACGGAAACGCGGGCGGCTGGCTCCACTGGCTGGTGTGATCCGCCGCATCATACAGGGTGAGTGCCCCACTATCGCCCTCCGCCCAGTAGCTTGGCACGAACCGATCACGGGCAGTGGCGGGCACGTGGAAACCCGTATCGTCCATGCCGAGGGGCGTGAAGATCCGTTCACGCAGGAACGTTTCGAGCGGTTGGCCCGCTGCACGCGCGATCAGCACCCCCAGCACGTCAGCCGCGGTGTTATACATCCACGTTTCGCCGGGCTGGTGCATAAGCGGCAGTGCGCCCAGGCGACGCATCCATTCCGCTGGAGCAGGCATTGTCGTGGGGCTGGGTGGCCCCATGCCAAGCTGCTGTACGCTTGCAGCCTGCATGATCGGATAGGCATCTGGCGCTCCCATCATCTGGCCGAAGCCCATGCGGAACGTCAGGAGATCGCGCAGGGTGATGGCGCGCCTGGCAGGAACGGTGTCGTCGATCGGCCCATCGAGCCGCTTCAGCACCGTGCGGTTAGCGAGTTCGGGCAGCAGGCCATCCACCGGGTCGTCCAGCCGCAACGTGCCGTCCTCAACCAACAGCAGGGTTGCCACAGCGGTGATGGGCTTGGTCATCGACGAGATCCGAAAGATCGTATCACGCCGCAGCGGGTCGCTGACACCGAATGCAGTTGTACCAATCACATCGACATGCGTCTCGCCACGCCGACTGAGCAGCGTCACGACGCCTGGCACGTCGCCACGGTCGACGTAGTGTGCTAGCACATCGTGCAGATGGGCGAGCCGTGCGGTGGACAAGCCGTTCTGGTTCATACGGTTCCTCCGGGATAGAGCTGCGAATGACAGCGGCTGTCGGCGCAGGTGCGGCGAATGCAATCGGTCGCTTTGGGTTCCACACCGTGTTGGCATAAGCAGTTTGGCCCCGGTGATGTGCGTCAGCAGTTACGTCGTATGTTCCTCGGATTCGGGTGCCAGCGTGTCAGCATGACGATGGACTAATTTCCACGCGTCACCTTCGCGGCGGAACACTTCCGTCACACGCAAATCCATCGGAATTGCGGCGCTTTGGCCGTGCATGCGAACCGTTGCCCGCTGAATACCTGCCCAATACGCAAGACCATCATTGGCTGACATATGCAGGATTTCGAAGTCACTCGTACTGTCTGGCTCGAAGAACTGCGCACTGCGCGCGTTTGCCGCGTTCACAGCATCCGCACCTTCGACATAATCTCCCTGCGGACCGAAAATGGTCGCCGGTGAGGTGTGCGTCGCAATCCCATCGAGCGATCCCGCGTCACCATTGACAAAGGCTCGTGACGCATCTAGGCGCCGCTGCATAAATGTTTCAAAATCGTGCATGGCGTCGTTCATATGTTCCTCTCACGGTACATGTACGTGCATGGGTCGATCAAGCGGTTCGTCAATCGGCACATCCCACTCAATGATGCGCGCCCACCACGAGGGTAGCATGGTCCCACCACGGTGGTATGAAGTTCGCTCATCACACAGCGACGCCACATAGGCGACTTCGGTTGCGTTTATGGTATGCTCGTGCCGCCTATGATAGGAATACGACCATTCACCGACGCTCGATAGATGATAGGCGCGTGGAGCTGTGACCAAATGTTGGTTTGCATCAATTGTGCAACACCGGCTGCGGCAATTATAGGCGCGAGCGCTTCACCGGGGCAGGCGTGCGTGCCACGACCAAAGGTGAAGTGCTGCCGGTTCGCTCGCCAAAGGTCAAACTGTGCCGGAGCCGGGTTCGCGTGTGAGTCGCGGTTCGCCGCTGCGAGTACCAGCAGTATCGTCGCGCCCGCCTGCATTGGCTGGCCGGCAACAACACCCGTTTCAGCGAGGAAGCGGCGTGTGTTTTGCACTGGCGCGTCATAGCGCAGGGTCTCTTGAATGGCGTGAGGGAGGTAATCGGGATGCGTTGCGATTGCGCTCCGCACGTCGGCGTGTGCAGCGAGCGCCAGCAGCGTATTTCCAATCAGCCCTGCCGTTGCCTCATACGCCTGTGAAAGCACGCCGATCCCGTTGGCGACAATCCGTTCGGTATCATCGCTCCCACTGTGGGGGGCCGCGTCGGCAAGCCGTGCCAGCAAACTGTTGGTCGACTGAAGCTGCTGCGTATGCAACAGCGCATGGAACATAGCGTGTAATTCCGCTGCTGCGTGTTTGCCACGTTCAATCTGCTCGGCACCACTAGCAGGCGCAAGGCAGCCGACAAAATCATGCACCCACCCTGCGGTCTGGTGCAGCATGTCTTCAGGGATACCGAGCAAGCTGCCCAACACATGGACGGACAGGTGAAAGGTGAAATCGGCGAACTGTTCAGGCGTCTCCCGAATACCATAACGCGCTGCAAGAACGCTTGCCCATTGGTTGCTTTGTGCAATTGCATCTACCGCATTGATTGAGGCGAGCGTCGCTGACACTGCATGCTTCAACGGACAATGACGTGCGCCATCGTTCATGCGAACGAGTTGCCGAAAGATGTCGGCAGCGGGCGATCCGAGTAAATGTTTTGGTACCGGCTCTGCTGCAGGACGTACTCGGCAGTGGGAGTTGTCGAACACCGCCGCGACTGCCGCAGCGCTGGAGGCAACCCACATCCCGAGCATATCATCGTAGTAGAGCGGTTTCGTCGTTATCAGTTCCGCATAATACGGATAGGGATCGTGATCGGTTACGGCCATAAGTGGATTGAGCATGTGGCGCATATCTCCTTTCACCAGACCGCTGCCTCTGAAGCTACCGCAGGGTAATACTGCGGTGCCTCGCTGCGGTCGTGCATGCCATAGGCGCGAATGACGCGCACAAAGCGGCTCCGCAGCCCCGCAGGATTGATTGGCGCGATCTGCGTGGCGTGCCATGCGTGTGCTGCCTCGGCGGTATTCCAGCCTGCAAGCACGACGAGCTTGCCTGGATTGGAGATGCTCGTGAATTGCGCTTCTTCGATCCATCCAGCTGGAGCATGCTCGGGATCGCGAGCGGCCGCACGCATAATCTGTTCATCCACGGTGTTGCCAGTGGGCGGATCGCGTTCAAGCACCGTCAGCACCTTCGCATTCCCGGTTTCGGTTTCATCAAACCGTTGCTGGCGTAGCTGATGTCCATGTGGCGGGAGCGTATCAGCGGTAACCTCACCGATACGCAGCCGGTAATCGGCGAAAACTACTGCGCGCCCCTGTTCCTGCACCTGATGATGTTGTGCGTGCGTGCGCCAGCGGATCAGTGCCTTCTCATCCGCCCATGTCGAGAGCGAGAGAACATGCCGAGGGTTATGGATATTCGTGAAGCGCTCGTTGTCGATAAATCCGGGGATCTGCTCCAGTTCAGGCCGGAGCAGTTTGGCAAAGTCGAGATAGTGTTGCATCTGCGCACGGTGCGGATACACGTCAAACAGAACAATGAACATCTTCAGTCCCCTTGGAACACACCAACAATTCGATACAACCGAATAGGTGAGGTCTGCTCGCGCTTAATGATGCCCTTCGCTTCAAGATCAAGTTGAACCGCCGCTGCCCACCAACCCGCTTTCGCGCCACCCGGAAAAAGGTCTTCGGGCAGATGCGCCACAACCTGCTCAAGGATTTGTGCACCACTCAAACCCGGTGGTATCGTTGGCAGGATTTTCAGATACGCGTGTTTCATGGCTTCATATTTGTCCGCCTGAACACGCCTGATGCTGTCGGGATGATGTATGTTTTCGACTTCGATTAGTCTTGGTTTGTCGATACGCATGGTGTGTATCCCTTCTTTCCTCACGATTTCATTGCTGGCGCGTGATAGGTAGTCCTGAGGCCACCAACTACTATCTGAGCACGCTCGACAGCACTGGCAACAACACCTCAGGGTTCGGCATGTGGTCTTGGTCGGCAAGCTGACGGTACGTTGCGTTTGGAATGGCTTCGCGCAACTGGTTGGCAACCGCGTGCATCGAGGCAGGACTTGCTTCGCCAACAATGATATGCGCGGGTGTGGTAAGCCGGGAGGCCCGTTCAATAGGCACGAGAGCGCTGGCTAACCGTGTGTCGTAGGCAAGTGTTGGCGCGAGTGCTATCATCGTGGGCCACTGCGGTGATTGGCGCATCATCCCGTTGATGACTTCGGCAGGAATGCCGATGCCTTCCAAGAAAAGACCGATGGCTTCGTCATGTTTGCCACTGTCGAGCAGTGTGTCCACCTCTTGGCTCAGGTGTTTGAATTCCTGCTGGTCGGCTTTGTCACTTGCATAGGACGGGTCATACATCACCAGCGTACATACTTTGTCGCCCAACCGCATCGCAGCTTCAAGCGCAAGAATGGCACCTGAAGAGTGGCCGTACACATAAGCCGTACCCCCCGCTGCATCAATGATTGCTTCAATGTCTTCGACTTCGCGCGCAACTGCATAGGGCAGTGTGTTGCCACTGTCACCGCGCCCGCGTCGGTCGTAGTTGTAGACAGTAAATTGCGCTGCAAGCACGTTGGCATCATGTAAGACCGGCTCAAATGAGCGGAAGCAGGTGGCTCCTGTAATGTATATCAGTGCTGGTCCACTGCCATAGACATCATAGGCTAACGTTGTGCCGTCTTTTGATAGAGTTGTTTTCATAATTTCTCGCCCAATCCCCTGTTAGTCCTCGCGATGCGCGACCTGGTCGCAGCGTGGGAGCCAGCGGTCGTTGGGATGCCATTCCTAGGTAATCGTCTGCGTTCGTATGTATGCACGATGCTGGCCCCTCGATTTGCCGGGCTATTCGTGCCGCGTGCGTGCCGACAGCATTGCTGTTGCTGACAGCGCACGGGCAGCTTGAAGACCGCGTGACTGGCCTCGATAGCGGTGCCGACGATTATTTAGTCAAACCGTTCGCCTTCGAGGAATTGCTCGCACGCACACGCGCTTGGCCGCCGCTTTAATGTGACCGCAAGTGCCGCGAACGAACTCCGGCTGGGCAGCTTGGTGCTCGACACGCACAGCCGAACGGCACGCTACGGCAATCACACGCTCCATCTCACCGTGACCGAGTGGAACCTCCTTGAGTTCTTCATGCGGCATCCCCAGCAAACCCTTTCACGCCAGCAGCTATTGGACTACGTCTGGTCATATGAGCGCGGTGTCCACCATAATGAGCCACCACACTATCTGGTGTGTTGCATTAATGAATGGATTGCTCGCGAGCGGTCGTCACGATCACACGCAAAATCAGCATAACGCTGATGACAAGGCTGAAATAGCCGAATGCGTGCAGCACACTGAGATTTTCGGTCAACGCCGGCCCTTGATTACCGCCAAGCAGAACCACACCCATTAATCCAATGGCGGCACCAAGGACCGCAAGCACCACCTGACTAACCAAGCGGGATATCAGATGCACGTCACGTACATCGGCGAAGAAGCGCACATTCATAGTTAATTCGCCGCGCTCAGCTGCCCGCGTAATACGGTCAAAACGCTTCGGCAGTTGTCGGAGCGTTGGCAGTAGCCCAAGGAGTTCATCGGTCACGGTCTTCTGGAGTGCAGACGGGGTGATTGACTCCTGCATCCACGCATGGGCGAGTATGCGGGTCTCATCAATCAGGGGGAACTGTGGTGCGATGAGGTTCAGCGTGCTCTCTAACGTAACCACTGCACGAAACACGCCGCCAATTTCAGGAGGAAACGCCAGTCCATGCGCGAGGAGAATGCGGAACATTTCGGTAAACATTTCCGCATCTGGCGTCATGCCAGGCCCGGTATGCCGAACAAGAAACTGCGCCAGTATCCTTTCCAGGCGTGCCGGATCGGTTGTTTTATCCACGTCGGCAATGTCTAATAACGCGCTGCACAACAACGTGGCATCACGCCGTTCAAATGCCACCAGCATCTCGCGCAGGGCCGTCTGCTGAAGCGTATCAAGCCGCCCCACTTGACCGAAATCAATCAGTGCGAGCTGACCATCACGCAGCGCCAACACATTTCCCGGATGGAGATCCGCATGGAAGGTTCCACTGGTCAAGATTTGGCGCGATATGCACCGCAGCAAGGCACGGGCTAGCTCCGTGCGATCGCATTTGAATTCAGCGAAGAGCGGCTCGGCTTCACGAATGCTGACCCCATCCATCCACTCCTGAATCAACACCTGCTGGCTTGACGCCTGCTTGAAGATGGTTGGAATACGTATGGTCTGCTCATCGTGCAGCGCAGTGATCGTTATGGTGTTGCGCGCTTCGACACAAAAATCGAGCTCTTCCTCAAGCACTTCGGCAAACCGCGCCGCAAGCGCGGTTACCTGCATATCACGCCCCCAGGCAGTACGCCGCCCCGCCATGCGCGCCAGCCCGAGCAAAATGGCGATGTCGCTTTTAATACTGGCTCGGATACCTGGTCGTTGGATCTTCACGACGACGAGTTCGCCGGATTGGAGCTGCGCCCGATGCACTTGGGCGATCGATGCGGCGGCTATGGGCACCACATCAAATGTCGCAAAGTAGTCCGCTGGTGGAACCCCCAGTTCTTTGGTGAGGAGTGCCTCTATCACGCTGTACGGCACGGGTGGTATATGATCCTGTAACTGTGCAAGCTCCGCCGTAATAACGGGCGGTATGATGTCTGGCCGCGTCGAGAGCATCTGGCCAAGTTTCACAAAAGCACCGCCAGCATCTTCAAGCGCAATACGAATGTTGAGCGCGAGGGACTGCTGACGGCGGTTCGCTGGTCCATTCCATTGGCCGCGCAGATAGGGCCACAGGCCGTAGCGGAATAGAGGCCACACGAGCGTACAATAGCGCCGCGCACGCTCCAGCCGCAGACGTAGGGTTTGACGGGGCGGCGGCAACACCGGAATATCGGGCTGCGCTGGCTCAGAACGTCGAATAACCATCAGTTCGAGTATCACAAAAACGCCCATCGTCATCAGTAAGGCCACGGTATAGATGGTGAGCGGATTGACCTCATTCTCATTGGTCGTTTGTGATGCTACGTTCCAGGCGAAGGCCCCGCCAGTGAGGACACCAAACAAGGCGGCAAGCAGTGCGCGACGCCATGATGGACGTCCGCCAAGCAGACGTCCGCCTAGCCATCCCAATGCCGTCAAGACCACGGCGAAAAAACACAGGCCGAGGATGACTTGCAGCAGCGATGGTGGATCTTGTTGGAGGCGCGCTGGTGCGGCACACGCACTCGTCGTGAGTGTGCCGCAGATCGCGAGCCAGCGGGCCATACGATGGATGCGCAACTGCACGGGTTCTCCTTCATGCGGAACGGCGCTGCTCCTCGATCAACCTTGTGGTGCGTAGGTTACGGGCTCAGATCGTGCCCGCATTGCGACACGCAATCCCCACACGAGCACCATCACGATACTAATGTGGTAGGCGATATCAGGAATTGTGCGCGGCCCGATCCCCATGGCGATTGTGAACAGTCCGACCAGCGTTCCAAGCAGGGCAAACCCCTGGGCGGCCACGCCCGCGTGCCATAGCCACGCCGGGCGAATCCAGGTCACCACGACACCTCCCAACAGCACGAGGGCAATCACGCCTTCAGCAATGGCGGCTTGTTGGTGTGCGTACCCGGTGATGAGTACGCCGGAGTGAACCAGGGCAGCAATCGCAAAGGTGGCGGCCTCGATCAGCATGAACAGTCGGATCGTGTGTGTCATCGTGGTTCCTTTCATACCAGCACCGACCCACCAGCAACGTCCAGGACAATGCCCGTGATCCATGCGGCGTCGTCGGACGCAAGAAACAGCGCGGCACGGGCCACGTCCTCGGGTGTGCCTAAACGCCGAATTGGGTGCGTGTCGACCAGCGTTTGCTTCTGTTCGTCGGGGATGCGTTGCGCATTGCGTTCGGTCAAAATGGTTTCCGGCGCGATGCAGTTCACCCGGATGCCAACTGGGCCAACCTGGGCGGCGAGATCCTGAGTGAGGATTTGGATGCCCGCCTTGGCCGCAGCGTACGGAATGGGCGAACCGGGGTGCGGTCGGCGGGCGGCCGCCGATGAGATGGTGATGATGGTGCCCGCTTTCCGTTGCTTCATGCCGGGCAGGATACTCTTGATCGTCAGAAAGGTTGCGGTGAGATTGCCGGCGAGCGACGCATGCCAGTCTTCCTCGCTGGTTTCTTCGAGCGGGCCGGGTCTGCTGAAACTGCCGCCCGCGTTCGCCACGAGGATGTCGATTGGCCCCCAGGCCTGCTCGATCTGCTGGCGCATGGCCTCGATCTCGGCGAATTTGGTGATGTCCGCTACGACCTGCATGGCCTGCCCGTCAGCCTGCTCGATGTCGGCGCGTACTGCCGACAGCGCGGCGACATCGCGACCGTGGACGACGACCCGTGCGCCGGCCTGGGCGAACAGCTTGGCTATCGCGGCCCCGATGCCGCGCGAACTGCCTGTTATCAACGCTACTTTGTTCTGGAGATTGCGCATCTTTCCCTCCGTGGTGGTGTTTCGGTTGCGTCTTGCGTGGTTTGCCCCGCTATTTTCATTGCGTCAGGCGCTCTACGAGCGCCCTGGCGATGGCTTTCTGACCAGCTAGCGAGGGATGGACGCCGTCAGGCCCCAGAAAATCTGGGTTCGCTGGAAGCCCGAACACGGACTGGATATCCACGACCAGTTCGGGCTGCGCGCGGATGTACTCGCCGATCGGCAGAACATCCGCGTTACGCCAGTACGACTGGCCCATCGTGAAGGGCGGGTAGACGGCGGCTCGCTCCTCCACAAAGGTTGGCAGGGTCATCCAGATCCACTCTCCTTTGGTCTGCGTTGCCGCTATGCGGCGCAGCGCCTCCAGGTTTTTAGTGGTCTCCTCAAGGCTGACTTGCGGCTTGTTGGGTTCCGCACCGATCCGGGTGACATCGTTGCCGCCGAGGAAGCAGATGATCCAGTTCGGCTTTTGGGCGAGGAGCATTGGAACGAAGCGGCGCAAAACCATGGCGCTGGTGTGGGCCGAGAGGCCTTCGTTGACGATGCGAACAGCGTCGTGCGGTCGCCGCAGATCGAGTAGGTGGCGCACGATTTCCAGCCACGACTGTAAATCGTCGGTGAAGCTGTCGCCAATGCCGACCACCGTATCCCCGGCCCGAAACGGCAGCTGGTCGACCCGCGCGGCGAACGCCGGGTCTGCGAGCAGTTCCTGAGCTGCCGCGCGGGCGTTCGCGTCGAAGCGGCCCTTTATCGCACGATAGCTCGCTCCATCCAGGCCCAAAAGCTGGGCCATCAGTGCCTCGTTCATACCGGGGAAGTAGCTGTAGAGTTTCTCAACGTGCATAAATTGGACCAAATTGTCGATCATCGGGTTCTGCATGGTATCTCCTTGCCATAAGTGGCGCTATCGGGCAGTCAAGCGTCGCGCGACTCCACGGCGCTGCCAAGGTACAAACAGCCCCATCCAATCACTTCACAGAGCGTGCGGAGGCGATTGAAGTATTCCCAACGCATGCGCGTTGCTGGCCAGTCTGCGGGCGGCGTATCAAGGGAAACGTCGAGTGTTTGCTTGTTGATTGGAAGCTCCACCAGGGTAATCCCGAGCATGCCAATGTACGCAGCGGTACCAGCCAGGGTCCAGCGGAAAGCTGACCCGCCATCGGCTGGACTACCCCAGCCCGTGGCCACCGTCCCGCCCGCCGAGACCGCCCCACCGATGCTGAGGAACGTGCCCCCGGCCAAGTCACCCATACCCCCGGTAAAGCCCGTGCCCATGGCCCGCGGAGTCATCAGGATTGCCCGCACCGGCCCGCCCACATTGGCCTGCG
>JACMIM010000519.1 GCA_014381165.1 Roseiflexaceae bacterium | reverse complement strand
CGCCTGTGTATGGTGAGTTACTCGTCGTTTCCACGCTCGCCGCAGGCGAAATGAAAGACTTCTGGCAACCGCGTAACTCCTAATTTTGGCTCGCTTTTGACACCTCACGTTAGAAGTGAGACGAACGAATGTCAGACCAACGGAACATAATCTGCCAGCGCGGGTGCGCTAAAGCTGCGGCGGTGCAGTTGCGTGCCAAGTAGTTCGCCGATCACTGCTGTGACCTCGCGGATGACCTGTGGCGACTGCGAGCTGTACGACAGACGGATGAAAGGAGCTGCTGGCGGGCTGGGAAAGAAGAAATCGCCGGGTGCAAATGCCACGCCGCGGTCGATCGCCGCCAGGTACAAATCGGTGGTCGAGATACCATACGGCAGCCGCACCCAGACTGAGAATCCACCTTCTGGTAGATTCCAGCGAGCAGTGCTGGGGAAATAACGCGCCATCGCGTCGAGCATGGCGTCGCGCCGGTCGCGATAGTGTGGCAGCACCCGCCGCAGATGGGCCGTAAACTGGCCCCGCTCGACAAATAGCGCCATCGCCCGCTGGAGCAATGGCGGCGAACAAAGGTCATCGGCCTGCTTGGCGGCCACGATCCGCTTGATCAGCGCGGGCGAGGCGGCGAGATAGCCGATCCGAACGCCGGGCAGCAGCGATTTAGAGAAGCTACTTATGTAGATCACTAGGTCGCTCTGGTCGGCGGCCTTGAGTGCTGGAAGCGCCGCCCGATCAAGCCCGATCGGCGCGTAGATATCGTCCTCGACGATCGGCACCCGGTAGCGCTCGGCCAGCGCCAGCAGTGCGGCGCGGCGTCCAAGGCTCATGCACACGCCGCTGGGGTTTTGAAACGCTGGGATGACATAGATCAGCTTGGGGCGCTCCTTGATTAGCAGCGGCTCAAGCGCTTCGACCAGCAAGCCATGCTCGTCGACCGGCACGCCCAACACACGCAGGCCCTGGCGCGCGAGCACATTGATCGCGCCAACATAGGTTGGCTGCTCGACAATCACGGTGTCGCCAGGGCGAGCCAGCGTGCGCGCGACCAAGGCTAGGCCCTGAGTTACGCCGCTGGTGATCAGCAGTTCATCCGGCCCGCAGCGCAACCCGCGCCCGCGCAGCAGTTCGGCCACCACGGTGCGCAGCAGCGGCTCGCCCTGCGACGAGGTATAGCCAAACACGGCGGCGGGATCGTGGGCCAGCGCCTCCTCCAGCGCACGGGCGAACTCGCGCGCTGGATACAAATCTGCAGCGGGATCCGCCATGGCCAGCGAGCGCATGCCCGGCATCTGCGACATCCGCAGCATGTCGCGGATCATGCCGTGGTGCGAAAGCTCATGGCCAAGGTCGCTTTCTGCCGGCGCTGCATCGCGCTGAACGGCTACGAATGTGCCCCGCCCGACTGTGGCCTCGACCCAGCCGCCCGCTTGCAACTCACTGTAGGCGCTGTGGACAGTCAGCCGGGTCACACCGAGCTGCTGGGCCAGCTCGCGCACCGGCGGCAGGCGCGCGCCCGGCGGCAGCGCCCCCGAGCGAATCCGCTGCTGAATTTCATGCGTGAGCTGCCGGTAGAGCGGGCGCACACTGGTTCGGTCGAGTGAGAAGTGCATAATAGCTCACAGCTGTACAATTGACAGGCCCGGTAAGTATAGGTTGAAATTGTCTTGGTCAAACAGGTACAAACCAGGCCAATTGGTTGTGACAATCGACTGCGCTGCCACCACGGCCACCGGATGAATCCGGCGTCTGATACGCCAAAACGCGCTAAAGCGCGTTCCACCACATCAACACGCTTCAGCGCGTTTTGGATAAGAACAGCGAGCTTCTAGCCGGCGCACCGGTGGCATGTTTCGCGCGCCCGCCCGACCCGGCGCTTCAGCGCCGGG
>JACMIM010000518.1 GCA_014381165.1 Roseiflexaceae bacterium | reverse complement strand
CCGCTGACTGCACGAACGAGTAGCCGATCATGTCGGCATGACGCGCGACAAACGGCAGGTCAGCATAATCCTTCGCGGTCAGTGGTGCGATAGCAAGGGCGGTGTCGGGGAAATTGAGGCCTTTGTAGGCACGAATCTTCTTGCCGTCCGGCGGCGCGTGCGTGATCGTCAGCAGCGCATCGCCGCCGACCAGCGCGGTCACACGCGCACCAAGCTGGCCGTCGTCGATCCACACCGGCGCACCAACGGCGAGCTGATCGAAGACTTCCGGCAGCGTGCAGCCGACACGGGCAAGCTCGCTCGGTTCATGGGCATCGATGTCGCGCACCAGCAGCAGCGTGTCGCCGACCACGAAGCGCTGCTTGGGGTGCGTCGCGGGGCGGATGGTGCGTACTTTCGGCCCGCCCAAATCCATCAGCACGCGCACCTGGCGGCCCTCGCCCACGGCCTGCTCGGCCTGGCGCAGGTGGGCGATCATCGCGTCCCAGGCCTCCGGCGTGTCGTGGGCACAGTTGATGCGAACGCACTCCGCACCGGCGCGTAGAATCCCTGCGGCAAAGCTGGCATCCTGGGCAGCTTCTGGCGGCAGCGTGACCATGATCCGCGTGGTGCGCCCGTGCAGTCCGGGGCCAAAGATCGCCGCAGCTTCGCGCGCGATCGTCTGCTCGCCCGCAAAGAAGCTCGCCGCGCTTGGAAAGGCGGGGCGCTCCAAGGTGGTCGTGCCGCAGGCGGTGCTGAGCATGGCGACCAGGGCATCGAGCGAGGGTTGCACATGGGCTTCGCAGCCGCCGAGCGATGCGAGCCCGCAGGCCACCAGGCGGTGCTGGAGCGGGCGTAGGTCGCCGCGCCGCAACGCCAGGTAGCGCGCCAGATTGCGGGCAGCCGCCTGAAAGGCGGGGCGCTGGATGCGCGGACGCCACTCGTCGAACACGGCGTCGCCCTTCGCGAGCACATCGCTGCGTAGCGCCACCACCGACGCCAGCAGGTGCTCCAGGTCTGGGGCGCTGTCGGGCGCTGCTGCGGTTGCCGTCAACACACACAGCCGGGAGAGCTGCGGCGCGCTGACTGGTGGTGAATCCTGAGTGTGTGTGTCTGCATGGGTTGCCTTTCTCTTGCGGTATGCGTCATCGGACACGCATTTGAGCGAGCGCGGCGCGGCGTGTCGGTTTCATGCTAGCAGCGCCAGCAGGATCTGCGCGAGCAGAATCTTGGTAATCAGCGCCACCGGGTAGACGGCGGCGTACCCGACGTTCGGCAGTTCGTCGCCGGTCTGCTCCAGCGCGAAGCCCAGCACTGCTGGCTGCGTCTGAAGACCGGCCACCATGCCGAGCAACACCCCCATCGGAATCTTGAGCAGGCGATAGCCGATCCACAGCGCCAGCAGCGCGACAAGAAAGGTGATAACTGTGCCGGCCAGAAAGATCGGAACCCCGCCGCCTTGCGCCAGCGTGGCGACAAAGGCGTAGCCGGCGCGCGTGCCGACACCCGCCAGAAACAGAATCAAGCCGAACTGGCGCAGCGTCAGGTTGGCACTGTAGGGCAGATTCCAGACCAGCGGACCGGTGCGCTCGAGTGCGCCCAAAACCAGCGCAACCAGCAGCGGCCCGCCCGCAAAACCAAGCTTGAGCGCAACGCCGCCCGGGAGCGGAATCGGGATAAGCCCCAGCAGTAGGCCCAGCGCCAACCCCAGGTTGAACGTCAAGATATCGACCTCGCTCACCGCGCGGTACGAATCGCCAAAGAAGGCGCTCACCGCATCCACGCGCTCGCGCCGAACAACAACCCGCACCCGATCGCCAAGTTCCAACATGGTATCGTCGTGCCCCAGCAGTTCGCTATCGCCCCGCCGCACGCGGGTGACGATGGCACCAAACTGCTGGGGGAGGTTGAGGTCGCGCAGGCGCTGCCCGGCGAGCTTGGGATTCGAGACAAAGACGCGCCGATAATCAAAGGCGCTGCGGTCGAGGTCGAGCTGTTGGTCGCTCGGCACACCCAGCAACGCGGTCACGCGATCCAAGTCGTGCGCCCAACCGACGACGCTGACTAGATCGCCCACGGCAAGGCGCGTGTGACCATCGGCGAGCGAAAGCTGTCCATCACGCAGGAGGCGCCCGAAAACTACGTCCCAGCGCTGCGCACTGATCAGCTCCTGGATGGGGGTGTCGGTCATCTCGGGCCGCGTCACGGCAATCGTGCGGTTGTGGAGTTGCCGTCCGGTCGTGGCGCTATCGCGGGCGCGTTCGGCCTCGCGGGCGTAATCAATCTTCCAGACGCGCTGAACCGTGGTGATGGCGAGCAACACGCCGACCACGCCATGGGATACGTAATCGAAAAGGCGACCACTGGTTCGGCCAATGCCTGGTCGAGCGCGGCAGCAGGGCTGTAGGTCTTGATGTACTCCAACACACCGGCCAACGCCGCAGTGTTGGTCATGCTCCCTGCGAACAACCCGGCCACCAGCGCCGGCTTCAACCCGAGCAGCGCGCCGGCCAGCGCGGCAAGCGCCGCCGCGAACACCAGCATGCCCGCCACAAACAGATTGTCGCGCAGCCCCTTGCGCCGAAAGGAGGCGAAGAATTGCCGCCCGCTACTGAGGCCGACCGTGTAGACGAACACCACCAGGCCGAGCTGGTAGACGATTTCGGGCAGCTTCAAATTCGGATCCAATGCGCCGAATGCGAGGCCCACGAAGAGCACTGCTGCGACCCCCAGGCTGCTCCCGCCGATCGCAATGCGGCCCAGCAGATAGCCGAGCGCCGAGACGATAAACAACAGTAACAGCGGGTTGTCGAGCAAGATCTTGACTATTACACCCATGCGTCTATCACCAGTTCAATCTCTCTATAGCATCCCTATTTGAGTAGTACCCATGCGCATGAGCGCAAAGCGGGGCTTGTTCTTCTTCACACTGCCTCCATTTCCTGAGATACGGCCGTACAGTTGCGCATTGCGGCACGCTGACGCGCGTAACAATCCTACCGGATGTGTGAAATGAGCAAGGGTTTTTCTCGGGGTTGCGCCCCAAACCCCACTTTGTGCGACGCACATTCGCGCCGCACCGATGATTGCTAGCTATGAGCCTACCAGGCCGACACCACATTGGTATGAAGATCGCTCATCTCGTGCAGTACGCCGCCCTTGCGCTCAACCACAGCATCTTTCCCGATGGTCTGCCCGGCATTCTGCTGCGTATTGCCACGAGTGTCCCGACGGCGATCCTGTTCACATGGTTCTACAACCGCACGACGGGCAATCTCTGGCTGGTCGTACTGCTGCACACCGCCACCAACAATACCGCCGGGTTCTGGCTGCCGGTCACGGTAGGTGTGTACGTCACCATGAGCATTGCGGCGGCGACATACTTGCTCAACAAGTGTTTTCCTGTCTTTCAGCTCAACCAAGTTCCTGCTCGAAGTCAGGCGGCGAGATGGCCTCGCCGATGGTCGGCCTGCGCGTTGTGATGAGCAAACTTCATACCAATCGGGCTTGCGCCTGCTAGACTCATGCTATGCCACTCGTGCCGCGACGACTGCAACTGGTAGCTACCACCGATCGCGTGCGCGTGGTTGTCGGTCAATGGCTCGCAACCAATAGGCGACCAATTGACCGTCCGCAGCTCTGGCGTGGGGCAGGTGAGCGTCAGCGGTATGGTACAAGAGCAGGACGTGGCGCTGAGTGGCGTGGGCAACTACGATGGTACTGCGCTCGTGAGCGACCGTGCGACGGTTGAGGTAAGCGGGGTCGGCAATGTCCTGGTGAACGTCAGAAAAGAACGCATTGCGCGCGCACCGTGCGCGCTCGCGAACGTCGGACACGTACGCAGCGAGCATTGTCGCCCGCTCCTCGGTTCGTCATCACTCACGCCTGCTTCGCCGTGGGTTCCGGCGCTGGCGTGTCGCTGCGTGGGGCAGCCGGTATTTCGAAGGTGGTCTGTGCAGTGGGATCCCACTATCCCGTGCGAATCAACCAATCGATGATCGCGCCTTCTGACAGATGCCGGAGATGCTCGGGCAGTTTCTCGTTGGATGCGGCGGTGTGCCGCGGTTCAGCGTGTGTGTTGTCAACGATCATGGGTCGCCTGCCTTTCCCGCGCCAGTGCGGTAGTGCTTCGTTGTGGCGTGT
>JACMIM010000517.1 GCA_014381165.1 Roseiflexaceae bacterium | reverse complement strand
CCCGCGAGAGCAGGTTGTGGTGGTGGGCCATGCCATTGAGGAAGTTGCTGTAGACCGCCCCGCGCCCTGCCAGCCGCTCAAGGATATCGTAGCCTAGCAGGCTGGTGGAGTGGCGGTCGGTGACCACTGTGGCCACAAACAGGCCGCCCGGCGCGGTGACGCGGGCGATCTCGGCGAGGGTCTCGCGCAGGGGGATCACATGCTCAAGCACGCAGTTGCAGAAAACACTGGCGAAGCTCTTGTCGCGGAAGGGGATCGAGGAGCCGTTGGCTACGCTCAGGCCGCTGTAGCAGCCACGGCCCTGGGCCTCATATGTATCCTTCTTCAACGGGTCAATCCCATAGATCTCGGCCTTGGGCAGCACGACCTGGGCGAACGAGCCGTCGCCTGAGCCAACATCGAGGATCGGCTCCTGCAGGTGGCTGGCATACATCCGATAGAGGCGCGCCTCGATTGAGCGAATAATCGCGCGATGCAGCGGCAGCTCCTGCAAGTAGGCGTGCAGGTAATCCGGCATTACTGTGGCTTCCATATATTGTCTCACTTCTGCACTTATGGCTGAACGCGCGTGCCGATGGTGACAAGCTGTATATTCGTCCCATCGCCGTAGCGCACTATTACATTATACCTTGTACCGGCTGGCGCATCGCGAAAGGGCTTGAAGTAGAGATCAACCGCCCCTGGCGCACCCGGTATCACATGCAATTGCCAACTTGTAACCGGATCACATGGGCTGGCCCATCCGCCGCCGCCCGCCGGATCTTCAACCCGATAGCTTATGGGCGTGCGATCGGCAGGCAGGCCCTCGACCTGAATATGGATATTGTCGGGCGCAGTGCCTACATTACAGCTCTCGCCGGCATAGCTTGCGCCATCCTGGCCCTGGAAGATCGCACGCTGCGTTGAGTAGAGGTATCCGCGATAGACTGTTGCCTGTTTGAGCAGGCCGATCAGCTCCCTAGTGAGCACGCTGAAATCTGCTCGCGGCGTGCCATAGCCAGGAAATGCGATAACCAGCACGGTGCGCTGGGTCATGGCAGGTTGCTCATTTTGGAGGCTTACGCTGCCCGTGGGCGGGTTTGCCTTATAGGTTTGTGGCTGGCCGTGGCTGCCGTGATCGCTCTGGGTGGCGATAAACTGCACTGGCCCCGCCTGCATCACCAGCGGCTGCGCCCGCTGAACCAGCGGTTGATAGATCGCATATTGGGCGGGGGCGGTGGCTCTGGCCGTAGCACTCGCCTCTAGCGACGGTGTAGCTTTTGCTTCTACCGTCGCGGCAAGCGTGGCAGTTGGGGTAGAGCTTGGGTCAACAGTGGTCGCTGTGGCAGAAGGCGTGGGCACGTCTGTGACTGTCGCCGTCGCGCTGGGTGTCGCCGTCGCGCTGGGTGTCGCCGTCACGCTCGTAATTGTAGTAGTACTGGTCGGCGTGTTAGTCAGCGTCGCGCTGCTTGTCGGCGTGTTGGTCAGCGTGATCGTGGCTGTTGCGCTACTGGTCGGTGTTGGCGTATTGGTCGGTGTAGCGGTGCGGGTCGGCGTGCGGGTCGGCGTGCGGGTCGGCGTTGGTGTGCGCGT
>JACMIM010000516.1 GCA_014381165.1 Roseiflexaceae bacterium | reverse complement strand
CAAACCGCGTGTGGGTCATTTTTTCGCTCCGCAGAGCGAAAAAATGACCCACAATAGAAGTAAAGTACTATTCGTCCTTATGCTGGCGCCGCCGCTTGGGTGGTGCCATTTGGCCGCCGGCCGGCCAGCACGCGCTGATTGAGAATAAGGCAGACCAACGCCGTCAGCGCCAGCAGCGCGAACCCTAGTGTATAGCCGCCGAGCGACTGCCGCACCAGCCCCAAGATCAACGGTGGGAAGAAGCCGCCCAGCCCGCCCGCCGCGCCAACACTGCCGGTCACAGTGCCGGTGCGGCCAGGGAAGTACTCGGCGACCAGCTTGAACACCGCGCCGTTGCCGAGGCCCAGGAACAAAGATGCCGTCAGGCAGGCGACCGTCAGCGGGATCAGCTCGGTCGTGAGCGTCAGGGTCAGGGCGCATAGAATGATCGCTAGGAACACTGCCTGTAAAATGCGCACGCCGCCCCAGCGATCAGCCAGCCAGCCGCCGGCCGGCCGGCCAATCGTCGCCAGCACCACGAATATCAGCACACGATTGCCGGCGTCGATTGGCGTGATCTTGTACAGGTCGATCAGCAGTTTGGGTAGGTACAGCGAGAAGGCGACAAATCCACCGAAGGTCACAAAGTAGAACAGGCTGAACAGCCATGTCAACCGCTCCTGACGCAGCACCGCCATGCTGGCGGCGAAGGAGGCCCGTGGCGCATTCACCGGCGCAGGCGTATCGCGAGCGATCAGCCAGAACGCGACCGCCATCACCGCGATGATGCCGGCGAACACATAGAACACCGCCGGCCGGCCCCAGCTCCCGGCGATCTGCGGCGCGAGCCATGCGGTGATCGCCGTGCCGACATTGCCGGCACCGTACACGCCGAGCGCAAAGCCTTGGCGCTTTGGCGGATAGTAGCGCGCCACAAACGGCACGCCAACCGCGAAGCTGGCCCCAGCCAGACCGAGCCACAGCCCACCCAAGAGCAGCACAGTGTACGATGTCGCCTGGCTCAGCAGCAGCAGGGGGGGGATCACCAGCACCAGCAGCATGCTGAAGACCGCACGACCACCGAGGCGGTCGGTTATGATGCCGAGCGGTAGTCGCAGCAGCGATCCTAGGATCACCGGCACCGCGATCAGAATACTCGTTTGTAGGTCGCTCAGCCCGAGATCCTTCTGGATGCCGGGTGCCAGTGGCGACAGCAGCGACCAAGCCGCAAAGGCAACACCAAACGCGAGCGTGCTAGCTGCGAGCGCGCGCGTGGGTGAGCTTTCATTCTTCGACATTGGTTTACCTTCCTGCGGATTGTTGAACTGCCCCGATCACGATGGTAACGGCACATTTGCCCAACCAGGCACCAAGAAAGGAGCGCAAGGTGCCCGCTTTATAGCTCTGCCAAAAGGACGGCGCATGTGAGGTTGCCGCATGTGCCGCTATTAGGATAGCGTAGGCGCGGGGAGTGATGGGGCAGGGTTGATAACCGTTGGTTGCATTATGGCAACCAGGCCTATTCACCGATCAAGGGCGTACAGATACCAGAGCAGTCCAACGTTGAGCAGCAGACCGATCAAACTGGCTAATGCCGCCGGCAGCAGGATCGCCGTGTCGCCGCCGAGATAGGCATTTACTGTGGCGGTGAAAAGCCACAGCTGTAGAATGACGATAATCACCACGATGCACAAGATGCCTTGCACGATCGTCAGGCGCTGGCTGCGCGAGAAACGTGAACGTCTCATACGGTGCGCTCCTCGACGCCGGTGGCGTAGATCACGCCATCGCGTAGCTCCAGCGTAACGCGCGGCAACGGGCGGCGCGGCGGCCCAGCGAGCGGCCGACCACTTGCCAGGTCGAACAAACCCTCGTGGCATGGGCAGTGCAGCTGTCCCGCCTCGGCCTGCACGATCACCGGGCAGCTTAGATGGGTACACTGCTGGCCATAGGCGACCAGATTCTGCTCATCCAGGCGCACCAGCACACGCGGCTCGTTCGGGCCGGGGTAATCGAATGTGACCGAGCCGCCCACCGGCAGATCGACCAGCTTCGTGATCGCGTGGATGGGTAGCTGGCCGTTGCGTTCGCGCAGGAAGTTTTGCGCGAGCACCCAGAATTGCCCGGATGTGAACGCCAGGCTGGTCAGCAGCAAGAACTTGACGAAGTCGCGTCGCGAGATGTACTCGTCCTGCGGCCAATCGATCGGGAAATCCTGTCGCCAGCGCGGCTGCTCAGTCAGCGCGCGGCCATCGGGCGGGATAGTGAGCTGATCGGGGTCGCGTTGGTTCATCAGAGACCTCCACCATCCATCGCCGACAACAGCAGATCGTCGATCATATCCGAGCCGGCCGACCGCACAGACGGGGTGGCGGTTACATCCACCAGCTCGATCATTCCGTACTTTGGCACCATCATGTTCACTTTTGTGGTGATCGTCTGCGCGCCAAACTGAAAGGCGTTGATCGGCCGCGAGCCTGGTCGCATCTGCTCGATCTCGGCGTGCGTGCCGAAAAACAGCGCCTGGCTCGGGCAGACCGACGCGCACATCGGCTTTTTGCCCACCGATGTGCGATCATAGCACATGTCGCACTTCATCATGAGGTTCATGCGCGTGTTCATCTTGGGCACGCCGAAAGGACACGCCAGCACGCAGTTGTTGCAGGCGATACAGCGCGGCTTACGGGCGGTTTGCACCACGCCATCGCTGCTGCGCTTGATTGCATCGGCCGGGCACACTTCGGCGCAGGTCGGCGAGTCGCAGTGCATACATACCACTGGCACCGTCTGCGTTGAGCTGGCTCGATCAACGTAGTCGAGCTGGATCATCGAGTACCCTTTATGGGTGTCGCATTCGCTGCACGCCTGCACACACGCATTACAGCCGATGCAGCGGCTCGGGTCGATGAAGAACTCCATCTGGTTGGGAACCGGCACAAGCGCTCCTTTCTTTTGGCCCTCCGCTTTCAGCT
>JACMIM010000006.1 GCA_014381165.1 Roseiflexaceae bacterium | reverse complement strand
TCGTCGTCACGATCAGGGTACTGCCTTGCGTACAGCGTTCTTGGTAGTACGGCTGCGATGCTTTGTCGTCATCATGATGGTGGACTACTCATTGGCGCACTCAATGCCGTGATCATAGAAGATAATTCTTACGTAATGATAACGACAATCTTACCGTTCGTTTAAATCGAGAAAAGGTTTGCACGATCGAGTTAGGCCGAGATCGAAGCAAGCAACCAACGATATCGATCGAACGGGTAGATGACGTGCCGCTGCTAGTTCAACTGGAAGTGATAATCTGCCTGCGTTGCTGAATGTCCGTTTCTTGGGGTCATTCAGTAAGTACATTACATAATTAAAATCCTTTGATCTCCTCTCGATAGCTCATGCCGAACTTTGCCCCCCGTTCTATCGCTCCAGCGAGCGGTACAGTGCCAGTGTGCGTTCGGCGATCGCCGTCCAGCTGAAGTGCGCCTCGACCCGGCGGCGGCCATTGGCACCGTAGCGCCGCTGCTTTTCCACATCCAGCCCAACCGCGTTGATCGCAGCGGCCAGGCCCGCCGAGAACGCAGCCGGATCGACTAGGTCGAAGCTGCCGGGCTTGAGTTCAAGCGGCACAAGTTCGCCGGTTTCGCCCGGCACCACGACCTCCGGAATGCCGCCGACCGCCGAGGCCACCACAGCAGTCTCGCAGGCCATGGCCTCCAGGTTGATGATGCCAAATGGCTCGTAGACCGACGGGCAGCAGAACACCGCCGCCTGCGCGTAGAACTGGATCACGTCCTCGCGTGGCAGCATTTCCTGCACCCAAATCACGCCTTCGCGATCCGCGCTGATCTCGGCCACTCGCGCCGCCATTTCTGCGCCGATCTCGGGCGTGTCGGGCGCACCGGCACACAGAACTACCTGGAGCGAGGGATCTATCTGCGGGATCGCGTTGACCAGGTGAATGATGCCTTTTTGGCGCGTGATCCGCCCGACGAACAGCACGAACGGGCGGCTCGGATCGACGCCGCGCTTGATCAGGGCGTCGTTGGCCTGCCCGGCCCGGTACTGCGCCAGGTCGATGCCATTATGGATGACGTGAATTTTTTCTGGGGCGATCTTGAAAAAGCGTAGCACATCGTTGCGGGTTTCCTGCGAAACGGCGATCACCGCGTCGGCCTGCTCGATGGCAGTGCGCTCCATCCAGCTGCTGAGGTGGTAGGCATTACCGAGCTGCTCGACTTTCCAAGGGCGCAGCGGCTCTAACGAGTGGATGGTCAGCACCAGTGGCATGCCCCAGAGCTGCTTGGCCAGCACGCCGGCCATGTCGGTGTACCAGGTGTGGCAATGCACCACCGAGGCGTCCAGCGTGTCGCGCGCCATCTCCAAATTGCGGTGGAAGGCATCCAGCGCGCCGCCAAAGCGTGGGTCGGTATTAGTTTTGGCGTCGGCCCAGGCTCCATAGCCGCGCACGCGCAGGTTTGGCGCATCCAGTTGCTGTGCGCCGAAGCAGCGCACTTCCACCGGGGCCAGTTTGGCCAGCTCGCGGCTGAGGTATTCGACATGGACGCCGGCCCCGCCATACACATTGGGCGGGTACTCATTGGTAAACAGGGCTATTTTGGTTGTCACGCTGCTCCTCGTGTGCTGGGCGCGAGCGTACCAGCCCCGCGCCAGCACGGCGGGCTGCAGCGCCCGCGCGCTGATTGTAGCATCAAAGCGGCCGCAGCGATGGCGAATATGCTGAAGCCAACGGTGAATCAGGACGAGCTACGTTCATGATGGCACACTAGTTGGTAACAAGGGTTACGCGGTCGCACGCAGCCGTCGGCTGTGTTTACGAAGCCCGCCTGCGCGGGCTGGAGGTGATGATTCAGCCCGTAGCGGCGGGCTGAATCACGGGAGCAAGCAACTTCAGTTCACAACCGACCAAGTATTTTAGCTTCGCTACTTTTGCGGTGTTTTCTTTTCGCGTTCAAGGAGTACTTCACGGCTATGATACCGACGGCAATTATTGCAATCTGGTTTTCGGGCTTGTTTTCGCTGGGCATCATCGGCGGCGCGG
>JACMIM010000515.1 GCA_014381165.1 Roseiflexaceae bacterium | reverse complement strand
TCTGCCGTGATTAGCACGCCCATCGCGGCGAACAGCGCGTACAGCAACTCGCACGAGGAAGCGGCAGCGGGCTGGATCAGGTTGATCGTGCCGCGCCCATCGTTGGTGACATGGTGATCGACCACAATCATAGGCAGTTGGTCGAGCACCTGCCGGTGTTCGGCGTAAACTCGGCCCATGCGGTCGATGCTGGCGGTATCGACCACAAACAGCAGGTCGATGCCCTCGGGCAGCGGCGCGGCGGGTGCATAGGGCTGCACCGTCTCGATGCCGGGTAGCCAAGCGGTGTACTCCGGCAGCGGCGGCAGCGGCATAGCCGTCACGCGCTTGCCGAGCGCCCGTAGCACATGGGTCACACCAAGCAGCGAGCCGATCGCATCGCCATCTGGATTGACGTGCGTGAGCACAAGAATGTGCGTTGCCTGCGCAATCTGCGCCGCGACCGCAGGGGCAGCAAGTGTAAAATCGGTGTACAGCATCATTATTCCAAGGGCTAAGGGCTGAAGGTTAAGGGCTGATGTTCGGAACTTTAGCCCTCAGCCCTCAGCCCTTAGCCTTTACGTGAAGGGCTGATGTTCGGAACCTTAGCCTTTAGCCCTTAGCCCTTAGCCTTTACGTGATAGACCGAATAGCCAGCGCGTTTTTTAACCTGCTTCATATTCAGATTGTGTCGCACGCCAACTTTGGGAACGATATGGTTGAGCCCGCTGACCACGACAAACCAATAATCACCGCCGGGCCGCAGGTGAGCCAGCGGGCCAAGAATGAACTCGTGCTCGATCGCGTCGTCGCCAACCTTAGCCGGGATGTTACTGATGATCAGGTCATACGGCCCCGACGGAATCTGCTCGAAGCCGACACTGCCAAGCACCTCGACATTCGGCGTGGCGTTCAGCAGGGCATTCTGACGGGCGTAGCGCACTGCCAGCAAGTCGCGGTCAGAGCAGATCACCTGGGCATGGGGAAACAGGCGCGCCAGCACAATCCCGAGCACGCCCACGCCACAGCCAATATCGAGCACACGGGTTGGCGGCGCAACATCGATCGTGCGCAAAAACAGATCGCTGCCCTCATCGATCTGGTGCGATGAGAACAGCGTGTGTGCGATATCAAAGGCGAAGCGCTCGCCACGCACTGCGTAGTCGAGCCGCTTTTTGTAATAGATATCAATTGGCGAATCAAGTGTCGTCATCATTTTCTGACAAGATGACAAGATGACAAGATGACGAAAGCGAACAGTCATCTTGTCATCTTGTCACCTGTTTACGCTGCCTTATTGTCGTCGCCCTTTTCCGCGTCGCCCTTCTCCTCGTCACCTTGCGCCTGCTCTTCAGCCTTGATCCCATACAGCAGCTCATCGATATGCTGACTGTAGGCGAGCGAACTGTCGAGCACCAGGCGCAGTTCGGGCACCGACCGCATATGGCGTAGCCCTTGGGCTACTTGGCGGCGCAGGTAGCCCTTTGCGTGTTCCAACGCACGCATGGTTTCCTGCTGCTGCTCTGGATCGCCCATAACCGAGATACGAACCTTCGCGTGCTGGAGATCGGCGCTGATCTCGACGCCCACGACCGTCGCAAAGCCGACGCGCGGGTCCTTCACCTCGTACTGGATCGCCTCGCCCAGGATGCGCTGAACTTCATCGGCAACTTGTTGGGTTCGTTTGCTCATTGTTTGGGGGCTAGGGGCTAGGGGCTAGCGGCTAGGGTGGAATGTACTTCCGACCCCAGTTCCTAGCCCCCAGCCCCTAGTCGCTACGCGGTTCGTTCGACCTTTTCCTTGCGGTAGAACTCCATCGTGTCGCTCACCTGAACATCGGCGAAGTTGTCCACAGTCATGCCGCACTCATAGCCGGAAGCCACCTCGCGGACATCGTCCTTGAAGCGCTTGAGGCTGCCAATTCGGCCATCGTGAACCACCACACCACTGCGCAGCACGCGCACCTGGTCGCCACGTGTAATCTTGCCGTCGGTCACATACATACCAGCGACAACCTCCTTCGAGGGCAGGCGGAAGGTGTTGCGCACTTCGGCAAAGCCGGTGCCCACATCCTTGAATTCCGGGTCGAGCATACCGACCATGGCTTTTTTAATGTCGTCGACCAACTGGTAGATAATGTTGTAGTAGCGAATATCGACGCCATTGGACTCCCCTGCGCGCCGGCCTGCTGGGTCGGGCCGCACGGTGAAACCAAGGATGATCGCCCGCGACGCAACTGCCAGGTTGACATCACTTTCGGTAATCGTGCCGGTACCACGGTGGATGACACGAATCGTCACCTCTTCATTGTTGAGCTGGGTCAGCGCGTGCTCGATCGCGCCGATCGACCCTTGCACATCGGCCTTGATGATGACGTTGAGTTCTTTCTTCTGGCCCTGCTGCGCATTCTTGAACAGCTCATCGAGCGTGGTGCCGCGCACTGGCGACCCCATCTGGTCGATCCGCAACTGGCGCTGGCGCTGGGTGGCCACCTCGCGCGCGAGGCTGACATCGTCCAGCACCTGGAGCACATCGCCTGCCTGCGGCACATCGCTTAGTCCCATGATAACCACTGGCGTCGACGGATCGGCCGAACGCAGGCGCTTGCCCGTATCGTTGAACATGGCGCGCACCGAGCCAAACGTCCCACCAACCAGGATGTTGTCGTCCAGGCGCAACGTGCCGTTCTGAATCAGCACCGTCGCCACCGCACCACGGCTCTTGTCGCGCTCGGCCTCGACAATCGTGCCGACCGCAGTGGCGTTCGGGTTCGCCTTGAGATCACCCAGATCGGCAACCAGCAGCACCATTTCTAGCAGGCCCTCGATGTTCGTGCGTTGGCGGGCCGAAACCTCGACCGAGGGCACATCACCGCCATACTGCTCGACGATCACGTCGTGCTGGGCTAGCTGCTGGCGCACTCGGTCAGGATTAGCATCAGGCACATCGATTTTGTTGATCGCCACGATCATTGGCACGCCTGCCGCCTTGACGTGGGAGATAGCCTCCTGCGTTTGCGGCATCACACCATCGTCGGCGGCGACCACCAGGATCACAATGTCGGTCACTTGGGCACCACGCGCACGCATGGCCGTAAATGCCTCGTGGCCAGGCGTGTCGAGAAAGGTGATTCTGCGACCGCTAACCTCGACCTGATACGCGCCGACGTGCTGGGTGATGCCACCTGCTTCACCCTCGGCCACACGGGTCGAGCGGATTGAGTCAAGCAGCTTGGTCTTACCGTGATCGACATGGCCCATGATCGTGACGACCGGCGGGCGCGAGCGCATGTCTTCAGCGGGCTGCGCAGCCATAACATCTTTGACGCTCTCGACGATGCCCGCGAGCTGCTCTGGCACCAATTCTTTAGTTTCGATACCGAACTCGGTCGCAACGAGGGCAGCCGTTTCGTAGTCGATCTGCTGGTTGATCGTAGCCAGGATGCCCAACTTGATCAGCACTTTCAGAATATCGGCCGCGCCAACGCCCATCGCCTCCGAGAACTCGCGCACAGTCAGGAAGTTAGCCAGCTCAACCGGCCCACGCGGCCGGGCTGGAGCGCGCTGCTGCATCGGCGAGCGCAGGCCGCTGCCACC
>JACMIM010000514.1 GCA_014381165.1 Roseiflexaceae bacterium | reverse complement strand
TGTTTCGTTTCACCAACACTAGCGAGCAACCCGCGTTCGCGCGGCTCTTTGCGGAGATAGGGGCCGAATGTACCACAGATTAGCGCGTTCTACGGCATTGTGATCACGATGTATTACAACGATCACGCCCCGCCGCACTTCCACGCTCGCTACGCCGAGTATAAGGCCGAGTACGCAATTGCGGATGGCGCGTTCCTCGCAGGATATTTGCCACGACGTGCAGAAACACTCATCCTTGATTGGTTGGCGATCCACCGCGACGAGCTACAAGCGAATTGGGATGCGATGCGCGATGATCAAGCACCACAGCGCATTGCGCCGCTTCCATAGGAGGAACTATGCGCGACCTTGCGAAGGTTACGACCGCTGTACCACTGGACAATTTTCTAGCCCGCGTGTCATTTGCCGACGGCACCGAACGTGACATTGATTTGTGGCCCTACGTGAACCACGGTGGCATCTTCGAGCAGATCAGACGTGACCCGGCGTTCTTTGCGTCGTTGTTCATTGAGAACGATACGATCACCTGGCCGAACGGTGCCGATATTGACCCCGA
This sequence comes from Roseiflexaceae bacterium, assembly GCA_014381165.1. Taxonomy (GTDB): domain Bacteria; phylum Chloroflexota; class Chloroflexia; order Chloroflexales; family Roseiflexaceae; genus JACMIM01. The sequence goes on along the minus strand of JACMIM010000514.1, from coordinate 2,583 downwards.
CGTGCTGTACTTTGGCCTACCACCGCACGCCAGCGAGGAAGCCTGGCGCGCTGCCTTGGCCACACAGCTTCAGGCCGAGCTTCCCGCCGCGCAATGACCGAAGTAACACACGTTACGCACAAAGCGACCGCGCAGATAATGCGCGGTCGCTTTGTGCTCTTGGCTGGGGAACAGGGATTCGAACCCCAACTGCCTGATCCAGAATCAGGCGTTCTACCCTTAAACTATTCCCCACTATGGGAGGCTTGCTGGTGCCGAAGGTGGGATTTGAACCCACACGAGGTCACCCTCACTACGCCCTGAACGTAGCGCGTCTGCCGTTCCGCCACTTCGGCAAGCTCCCTGTTGCGCCACGCTAGTGTTTCCGTCGCGGTTAGCGGCCAAACACATACGCTCACAACTTTCGAAATAGTACCATGGCGTCGGTAATTTGTCAAATTCCCACGATTTGGCGCAGCCGTTGATTGCGGCCCAGCCGCTCAAGCAGGTTGCGCTTGGTATTATAAACCACGGTGATCGTACTGAACAAATCGGGGTGGCGGGCAAAGATATCGCCCGGCTTCATGCCCAGCACAAACGACTCGTGCAAAATTACCAGTTCACCAGGATCGTTGACGAGCGCGTGGACACAGCTCCAGATTTCGGCGCGTTCAGCCCGGTCGAGCACGGCTTCGTCGGGGCCAGTGCGCGTGTCGGCGGTGGTAGCCAGCGCCTCCTCTGGTAGCACCTCGGCCCATGATTGAGCGCGCACGCTGTCGATCACGACGCAGCTGGTGCAAAGCTGGAGGTAGTGTAGTAGCGCTGGCAGATTCGGAAAGGCCGTAAACGATTTGCTGCGCATGGCACGCCAGAATTTAGTAAAGGCCGAGGCAACAAAGAACTCGCTGCTTTCGCCAGTCTGCGCAAAGGCCCCACACCGGCGCACCCAGCTCTCGACCAGTGGCGCGTAATGCCCGTAGATGTACTCCCATGCGGCCTCGCTTTGTTCGACCAACGCGCGGCGAAACAGCTCGTAGGCGTATGCTGTATCGTGGGGGGTACCCCGGTAGAAACGCTCGCTTTCGGCGGCGCAGCGCTGAGCCAGCACCGCAAGTTCCATCTCGGCTGGGCGCGCAGTCTCACGCTGAAAAGCGGCATCGGTCGATCGCCAGGTGGCAGGGGAATTGGCGTGGTGCAGGTACATCTCCGCTGTCTCCTTCGCCAGCGGTCGAGCGGCTTGTGGCCATCCGCCGGCGTATATGAGCATTGTTTCTAGCTGCACTCATACTCTAACGGAGCGGGGGCTATTACGCTGTTAACTACTTTACAAGCAGCTAGTAAATTCAGCAACAGGCGTTGGCACGTACAACATCAGGACTTTCGCTTAAAGTGTCTTTTTCGCCTGCGGCGGGCGAAGAATTGCTTTTTTCTTAGCAGTTTTTTGCGCCGTAGCGTAAAAAACTGCCAAGAAGAGAGTAAATTTTGGTAGCACGCGAAAGTCCTGAACATGCGCCGTGCAGAACCCAATAGCCCGGCGCTTTAGCGCCGGGAACGCGCCGGGAACGCGCCAAAACACGCCACGCACAGGCTACTGACACCGAGCTGCAAGCGCAGCCTGGTTAAAAACCGTAATTCGGGCATCTTGATCGACGCTGATGTAGCTCTGCTGCTTGTAGAAGACCAGCACCTGATTGACTCGCACACGCGATGCACCAACCATGCCAGCTAAATCCGACTGGGTGAGGCGGAGGGGAATCAGCACGCCGTTTGGCTGCTGCTGGCCGTATTCGTGGGCAAAAGCTAAAATCTGGCGTGCCACCCGCCCGAACACGTCGAGCGTGGCCAGGGCTTGAATTTGCGCATTGGCGAGCCGCAGCCGCCGTGAAAAGATGCGGACAAGATTCTGACTCATTCCGGGGATGTCGCGCAGACTAGCCTCGAAGGTGAGCCGATCCATCCACAGAATCGTCGATTCTTCGAGTGTGACAACCGTCGCCGAGCGGCCAATATTTTCGAGGATGCTCATCTCGCCGAAAATCTCGCCGGCACCAAGAATGGCAAGAATCACGCTCGAGCCATCGGCCTGCTCGGCATAGATTTTCACTGTTCCACTCAGAATGATGTACATCACCTCGCCGGGCTGCTCGGCGGTGATAATATCGACCCCCGCCAGGAACTGCCGGCGCCGCAGGGCAGCATTGAGCTGCTGAATCTGCGCGTCGGGCAGGTTCTGGAAGAGCGGCAATGTGGTCAGAACACGGGCATCTGCGACAACTGGCATGTCACCGCCCCTTGAACACGTATGGCATGAAAAGCTAGCGCTATGGTAGCATAGTTTCCCTTGCTGTTTGAGCGACTTTGTCGCGTAACAGCAATAATGAACCGAAAAGCATCCCTGCCGGAGTCGTAAAAAAGGGGTGGGGTTTTCGGGGGCTGCGGCCCCCAAACCCCCGCGTTGCGCTCACGCGCATGGGTACACCTCAAATGATGTGGGTTTTTCGGGGGTTGCGCCCCCAAACCCCGCTATGCGCTCACGCGCATGGGTACACCTCAAATACGGGTGCTATCGTCCAGCGCCGCTCGCCCGACCATTTCCAGAGAGGC
>JACMIM010000513.1 GCA_014381165.1 Roseiflexaceae bacterium | reverse complement strand
TTATTCGGCGATATTTTATCCGATATTGCCTGCTACTGGGGCGGTGGAATGGGCATGGCGACCAGTGCAAACCTGGGCGAACGCCATGCACTGTTCGAGCCTGTCCACGGTGCAGCCCCCGATATCGCAGGCCGTAGCATCGCCAACCCGCTGGCGGCGATCGGCTGCGCGGCGATGCTACTGGAATATTTAGAAGTCAGTAGTTACGACCCAATAGCCCGGCGCTTCAGCGCCGGGAATAAAATTCGGGCGGCGGTGCGACGAGTGTTGGCCGAGGGGCCGCGCACACCCGACCTAGGCGGCGAAGCCCACACCGAGGACGTGACGGCGGCGGTGATCGCGGCGATGACGGACGCCTCGTAAGGGCGAAGCATTCGCCGCCATCGATAGTAAGAATATTCAATTGCGGGCGAATGCTTCGCCCTTACAAGGAGATATCAGCCATGGACGCCATATGCCCTGAATGCGAGGCCACGGTGCCACTGCTCGAAGGAACCGTCGAGGGCGAGATCATTACATGCCCGGACTGCGCCGCCGAGTTGGAGGTCGTTTCGATCAATCCACCCGAACTGGCGCTGGCACCGGAGGTCGGCGAGGACTGGGGCGAGTGATGAAATTAGGAGTTACGCAGTTGCCCAAGCGCTTTCATGTCGCCTGTGGCGGGCAAGGGAATAATTAATAATTGTTTCGTTGTTTGGTGCCTTGCACCAAACAACGAAACAAAAAGATAGATATTCCATGCTGCCGCAGGCTAAAGTCGCCAACTGCGTAAGTCCTAGAAATGACGAGGTGACAAGCTGAGAAGGTGACAAAGAAGAAAGTTGTTACACATGAAGATTGGTGTGCTTTGTTCGCGCATTCGTGTCGAGGAGAAGCTGATTTTCGCCGAGTTCGAGCGGCGCGGCCTGGCGTTCCAGCGGATCAACGATCAGGAGATCGTGTTCGACCTGAACGCTGGGCGTTACCCGTATGATGTCATCCTTGAGCGCAGCATCGAGCATAACAGCGCGCTCTACACGCTCAAGATTCTAGGTGACGCGGGCGTGCCGACGGTCAATACGTACCAGGTGGCCGACACCTGCGGCGACAAGTTCAAGACCACGCAGGCGCTGATCCGGGCTGGTGTGCCGACGCCGCGCACCAGGCTGGCCTTTACGCCGGCAGCCGCGATTCAGGCGATCGAGGAGCTTGGCTACCCGGCGGTGCTGAAGCCCTGCATTGGCTCGTGGGGCCGCCTGATCGCCAAGGTCAACGATTGCGAGGCCGCCGAGGCACTGTTGGAGCACAAGCAAATCCTTGGCTCGTACCACCACTCGGTTTTCTACATTCAAGAGTATATCGCCAAGCGCGAGAACCGCGACATCCGCGCTTTTGTGGTGGGCGACGACTGTATCGGCGCGATTTATCGCAGCAGCGGGCACTGGATCACCAACACGGCGCGCGGCGGCAAGGCCAGCAACTGCCCAGTCACGCCCGCGTTGGCCGATATCTGTATCGGCGCGGCGCGGGCAGTGGGCGGCGGCGTGGTAGCGATCGACGTGCTGGAGGATACTGAGGGCCGCCTGCTGGTGAATGAGGTCAACTACACCATGGAATTTCGCAACAGCATCGACACAACTGGCGTGAACATCCCTAGCCAGATCGTCGAGTACACCCTGGCTGCGGCACGGCGCTAACGGAGCGAGTGCCGAACTCAGTAGCACGAAAGGCACGAAGAACACGAATACCACGAAGAATCTTTTGAACTTCTGTGTTCTTCGTGTTCTTCGTGGTAAACATGTATGTCACAGATTGAAACCAGACACAGCTTTCGCTCCGAGATCGTTCCCGGCGAGCGCATCTTTTTAAGCCACCCGCTGCGCGAGGATTTGCCGCTATTGGCGCGCTGGTACGCCGATCTCGAACTGACGCTGTACCTTGGCCGTGCTGGCCACGCATACACACCAGAGGACGAAGAACAGTGGTTCAACAACCGCAATCGGGATGGTGTTCGCTCGTTTGCGATCATCGTGCGCGAAACCAACGCGATTATCGGCAGCGTTTCGCTGATGAAGCTAGACGCCCAGAATGGGCGGGCCGAGCTTGGCATCAGCATTGGCGAAAAGACGGCCTGGGGAAAGGGCTATGGCGGCGAGGCTGTGCGCCTGATGTGCGCCTATGGCTTTACGTTCCTGAACCTGCACATGATCTACCTGTGGCATGTGGGCTATAACGAGCGCGGCCACCGCGCCTACCTGCGGGCCGGTTTCAAGGAGGCCGGGCGGCTACGCGAAGCGCGCGTGTTCGACGGCCAGCGCTACGACGACGTGCTGATGGACATCACCCGCGCCGACTTTGGGCCGACTGGCCTCGCGCGCATGATCGGGCAGATTAACCGCGAAGAGCGCGAAGAGCGCGAAGGCCGGACAGATTAACCACGAAGACACCAAGGCACCTTCAATTACCACGAAGAACAGAAGTTCACGAAGGACACGAAGGTCAGAAGAAGGATATGAAGATCAGAAGAAGCAAGAGTGCGGTTTGGTCCTTCGCGTTCTTCTGTTCTTCGTGTGCTTCGTGGTAAGAGTTAAAGGCTTGAACATGCTTCAGGTTTCAATCGTCGGTGGGAGCGGCTATGTGGGCGGCGAGTTGCTGCGGCTGCTGCTGGCCCATCCTGGCGTGCAGGTGGCCCAGGTCACGAGCGAGCGGCGGGCGGGCAAACCGATTACGAGCACGCACCCGCATCTACGCAGCAAATCCGCGTTGCGGTATGTGTCGGCCAGCGACCTCGCGCCCTGCGACCTGCTGTTCCTGGCGCTGCCGCATGGCGAGGCAGCCCAGCGGATAAGGGAGTTCGCCGCACTCGCGCCAAGAATCGTCGATTGTTCGGCCGACTTTCGGCTGCGCGACGCGGCCCGCTATCAGCACTGGTATGGTGAGCCGCACGCCGCACCCGAGTGGCTCGCCCGCTTTGTCTACGGCCTGCCCGAGCTGCACCGCGAGCGCATCCGCGCGGCCAGCTATGTTTCGGGGGTGGGCTGTAACGCCACAGCCAGCAACCTGGCGCTGCTGCCACTGGCGCGCGCCGGCCTGATCGACCTGACCCGCGACGTAATCGTGGAGGTCAAGGTCGGCTCATCGGAGGGCGGCGCACAGGCTAGCGAGTCCTCGCACCATCCCGAGCGGGCCGGCGCGGTGCGCTCGTTTGCGCCGACTGGGCACCGTCACACCGCCGAGGTGGCGCAGGAACTCGACCTGGAGCGCGTTCACCTGTCGATCACCAGCGTGGAAATGGTGCGCGGCGCACTGGCTACGACGCATGTATTTGCGCCGGGGCCAATCGCCGAGAAAGACCTCTGGCGGGCCTACCGCGCAGCCTACGGGCAAGAACCATTTGTGCGGATCGTGCGCGAGCGCCAGGGCGTGTATCGCCTGCCAGAGCCGAAGATATTGGCCGGAACGAACTTCGCCGATGTCGGCTTTGCGCTGGACGATACCACTGGACGGATCGTCAGCATCTGCGCGATCGACAACCTGGGCAAGGGCGCAGCAGGTACGGCGGTGCAGTGCATGAATTTGATGTGTGGCTTCGAGGAAATCACCGGGCTAGAGTTCATGGGCCTGCATCCGGTATAGAAATTGCAGATTGCAGATTGCATCCCAATGACTAACATTTCGATTCGACATGCGACACCTGGCGATGCCGAGCTAGCGGCGGCAATGATACGGGCTGCCTTTGTCGAACAGGCGACGATGCAGCCGCCGTCTGGCGCACTTCGCGAGACGGGCGCGAGCATCGCCGGGCGTATGGCCCTCGGTGGGCTGCTCATTGCGGAATTGGCTGGCCAACCGGTGGGCTGCGTGTGCTACGAACTTCACGAACATCATGCCCATTTCAGCAGGCTGGCGGTGCTGCCCACACAGCGGGGCCGGGGAATCGCCCGGGCGCTGGTGGAGGCTGTCGAGC
>JACMIM010000512.1 GCA_014381165.1 Roseiflexaceae bacterium | reverse complement strand
TGGCTGCGCAGAAACCCGCTGGGCGCGGACGACGGCACATAGCGCAGCCGCCCGTCCTGCCAGGTGGCAATGCCGGCGTGCATGAGCCAGCTAATGATAGTTTGGGCGCGGCGGTGGGCGGTACTGTCGGCCAGCGGCGCGATGCCCTGGAGCGCCTGGGCCACACCGTCCAGGTCGAGCTCGCCGGTCACGCGTAGCGCCGTGATCACGCTGCTGGTCGGCTCACGCTGGCGCAGCAGGCGGCGCATGGCCTGGCGCTGGCTTTCGATATCGTAGGAGACGAACGAGCGGCCATACACGGTTAGCGCGATCTGGCCTGGCCCCGGACCGTCCTCGACCAGGCCCAAGATGCGGGCGGCCTGCGTGTAGTACAGCCCTTGGCGCGGCCCTTTTGCGCCAATGTACGCGCCGATCGTTTCGGTGGTGTCGATGCCGCGCGAAACGGCTTCGGCAACTTTTACCACATCCCACAGCACATCGGCCTGGGGAATCTTGACGCTCTCGTGTGTCATGGTCATCGCTCGTGCTTGCGTGTGCGGCGGAGCCAAGAGGGCCATTTCTATGATACAGGTGAATGCCAAGTTTTGCACGCGCATCACCACCACGTCCACCCGGCGGCTAAAGCCGCAGGCTAGCTCGATCAAGCCCCCGCGCCTGTGCGGGCTAAACATCGTTTCAGCCCGCGTAGGCGGGCTTCGTAACCCCAGCCAGCGGCTTCAGCCGCGCGGCTGCCTCAAGAGCGATGTCCGAAAATGGCGAGACTTTGCGCCTTGCGGGGTGTATAGTTGGCGCATGGAACTTAACCCTGACATCTGCTACCGGGCGCTGCTGACGCACGATGCCCGCTTCGACGGCCAGTTCTTTACCGCCGTTGTCACTACCGGCGTGTATTGCCGCTCGACCTGCCCCGCGCCGCCGCCGAAGCGCGAGAATGTGCGCTTCTTTCGTCACGCTGCTGCTGCGCAGGGCGCTGGCTTCCGGCCCTGCCTGCGCTGCCGGCCCGAGCTTGCCCCCGATCTATTCGCTGCGCTTGGTTCCTCGGGCGTAGTCGCTCAGGCGTTGCGCCGGATCGCCGAGGGCGCGCTGGATGAAGGTTCGGTTGCCGAACTTGCGATCAGCCTGGGCGTAACCGAGCGGCACCTGCGGCGGCTGTGCGTCGCGCAGCTTGGTGCGTCGCCAGTGACAATCGCCCAGAACCGGCGGATTCTGTTCGCCAAGCAGCTGATTGGGGAAACCGATCTCTCGTTTGCCGAGATCGCATTGGCGGCAGGCTTCGGCAGCATCCGCCGCTTCAATGATGTAATGCAGGCAACCTATGCGCGTAACCCGCGCCAGCTGCGCCGTGGCGAAGATCACGGCCAGCGCGATCCAAATGCCGCGATCACGCTGCGCCTGGCGTACAGCCCGCCCTACGATTGGCCGGCGCTGGCCGCGTTTCTGGCCGCGCGCGCGATTCCCGGCGTCGAGGATGTAGGCCCGCAGCATTACGCTCGCACGATCGAGCTTGGCGGTGCGCATGGGTTTGTCGTAGTGCGCCCACTGGCCGATCAACAGGCGCTGGCGGTCTCGATTCGCTTTCCGTCCGTCGCCGCGCTTGGCCAGATCGTCGAGCGAGTTCGCCAGCTGTTCGACTTGCACACGAATGCCCAGGCGATCTTCGATCAGCTCGCGCTCGACCCGGTGCTTGGGCCGCTGGTGCGGGCGCGGCCAGGGCTGCGCGTGCCAGGAGCGTGGTCGGCCTTTGAGCTAGCAGTGCGGGCGATTCTCGGCCAGCAGGTCAGCGTTGCCGCCGCGACCACGCTGGCTGGTCGGCTGGTGGCTGCTCACGGAACGCCAGTTGCGGGCGAGGGCTTTCCGCCAGCGCTGACGCATCGTTTTCCATTGCCACATGAACTGGCCGCCGCCGACCTGACAACAATTGGGCTACCACATACACGGGCCGCCGCGATCAGCAGCCTGGCGGCGGCGGTTGTGCGCGAGCCTGCCATCCTGAAGGCGGGCACCGTGCCGGAAGATGCAATCGCGCGGTTGGTTGCGCTGCCCGGCATTGGCCCGTGGACGGCGCAGTACATTGCCATGCGCGCACTGCGCGAGCCGGACGCCTTTCCTGCAACCGATCTCGGCGTGCGGCGCGCCTTTGAGCGCTTGAGCGCTGGGCAAGCACTCGCTGAATCCGCCGAAGCCTGGCGACCCTGGCGGGCCTACGCCGCCATGCACCTGTGGCGTGATTTATCGCCGGTATAACGGCCAATAACCTGGCGCTACAGCGCCAGGTGTAGGCCGCGTCCCGGCGCGCAGGTGGCAACAGGGGGGCAGGCCACATGATGCACACGCAGGGGCCAGCCCCGCGTCTCCCACGATCAATGGCGTTGGACGTGCCGACCATCACGGCGAAATTCTATACCAAGGAGCACTACACATGAACATTCTTCATATCGACCGCATTGCCTCGCCGATCGGCGAAATCCTGCTGGTCGTCGACGGCGCGCAACTGGTCGCGCTCGATTACGCCGGCTACGAGCCGCGCATGCTGAAGCTGCTGGCCCGCCGCTACGGCCCGCTCACGTTGGAGGAAGCCGCCGACCCGCACGGCTACAGCACGCTCGTGCGGGCCTACCTGGCCGGCGATCTGGCCGCGCTCGACGGCATTCCGGTCAACACCGGCGGCACGCCCTTCCAGCAGCAGGTTTGGCAGGCGTTGCGCGAGATCCCTGCTGGCCAGGTGCAGACCTACGGCGGGCTGGCGGCGCGGCTGGGTCGGCCAAGCGCCGCACGCGCCGTGGGCATGACCAACTCGCTGAATCCAGTGGCGATCGTGCTGCCCTGCCACCGCGTGGTGGGTGCGAATGCCAACTTGACTGGCTACGCCGGCGGTTTGGAGCGCAAACAGTGGCTGCTCGACCACGAGCGGGGGGTGCGACAATGAAGCCGGCCGATAGTGTTCGCCTGCTGGTGCTTTCCGCGCTGTGGGGCGGCTCGTTTATCTTCATGCGCGTCGCTGTGCCAGCGTTGGGGCCGGTTGCACTGATCTTTTGCCGGGTCGGTATCGCCGGGCTGGCACTGCTGGTCTACGCTCGACTGCTCGGTCAGCCGCTGGAGCTGCGCCAGCGCTGGCTGCAATACCTGGTGATTGGCCTGCTCAACTCGGCGCTGCCCTTTGTGCTGATCGCCACTGCTACGTTGCGCATCACTGCCTCGCTAGCCGCGATCCTCAATGCGACCACGCCGCTCTTCGCCGCGCTGATCGCCGCTGCGTGGCTGCGCGAGCCGCTGACCGGGGGTAAGTTAGCTGGCATCGCGCTTGGGCTGGTTGGCGTAAGTGTCGTTACC
>JACMIM010000511.1 GCA_014381165.1 Roseiflexaceae bacterium | reverse complement strand
TGTTTCGTTTTTTGGTGCAACGCACCAAACAACGAAACACGTATGAGGTACGTCCTTGCACGCCGCAGGCGAGATGAACGCGCTTGGGCAATTGCGTAAGTCCTAAGAGTATCAGATGCAGCCAAACGCGCTTCAGCGTGTTTTGGCGTATCAGGCGCCGGATTCATCCGGTGGCTGTGGTGGCGGCGCGAAACAGCAGATCAATGCCGCCCGCAATCCCAGCCCCAACGATAAGTGTCCACGAGAACCAATTGTTGAACTGGTAGCGTGGGTGCTTGATCAAAAGCAGGTGCAGGAGGACGTGAACGATGCAGAAGATGTCGAGGCCAGTTACAAAGAATCGGTTAATCGTAGTGCCGTTCGTGAAGATTCCCCAAAGCAGGAGTACGTAGAGCGGAACATGAAGAGCAGTAAAGAGCGTGTAGCCACGTTCATCGTCACGCAGCCGCGAAAGCAACGGAAACACCTGCCATTCGTGCCGACGAACAGCATCCATTTCGTGGGTCAGCAGGAAACCGAGCGCGACAAAGAAAAAGATGTACGAAGGCATGCGTGCTCCTTATTCTAGAGCGGTCGTATGCTGTATACGGCAACTCGTAAGCTAGAAGATTTTACACTACCGCCATACAAACTGCTGTCAAGTTCTGCTTAAATAACTTTTCCTTTGAGTCAGGAGGCCTCCTATGCCCGCTCCTTCGCTCGCCATCACCTACTGGTCGCGCCGCACCGGCGTGCGCTGGTGGTCGCAGTTCGATCGCGGCGAGCTGCGCGAGGATCTCCAGCGCATCGCCGGCATTGGGCCGAACGCGGTGCGCTTCTGCCTGACCTGGGAAGATGTGCAGCCAGCGCCGCGTAAAGTCAATACCGCGTTGCTGCGGCTATTCGAGCGCGCACTCGACGTGGCGGGGGAAAGCGGCCTGGGCGTGATCGCCACGCTGTTTCCTGCGGCGATCGGCGGTGCGCTGTTCGTGCCGCGCTGGGTGGCCAACCCTGATCTCTTGAACGATGTCATGCGGCTCGGCGCAGTCCCGCCGGAAGCGTACATACCACAGCCAACCGTGGTCTACGAAGGCGTCTACCGGGCCTCGCGCGCCCGTGAGTTATTCCGCGATACGGCCGCGATCGAGGCCATGCAGTATCAGATTGGCGAGGTGGTGGGCTACTTCGGCTCGCACCCTGCGGTGCGCTACTGGCAGCTTGGCGAAGGGCTGGAGCGCGTCCACAGGCCCGCCGCCGATGACGCGGTAGCGGCCTGGTTCGCCACCATGGTCGAAACCGCGCGCGCAGCTCACCACAGCGCCCAACTGCTTGGTGTCACCTCGGCACCTGGGCTGCTCCAGCGCGGCGGGCCACGGCCTGACCAGCTTGCCCAAATCTGTGATCTGGCTGGTATCGCACTCGATGCGCCACTGCCGCTGCCGGAGTTTCGCCTGCACAGCCCCGACGCGATAGAATTCTTCTACACGCTGGCATCGGCGCTGGCTGGTACGCCGCTGGCGGCGCTTGGCCTGGGCGTGCCAACCGCTCCCGACGGCCGCGCCATGCTGGTGGCCGACACTGGCTACGGCGAGCCGCTCACCACGGCGCTGGTGAGCGGCCAACAGCAGGCCGAGTTCCTTGGCCGAAGCTTGGAGCGGCTGCGTGGCCTCGGCGCGCCGCTGGTCGTCCTGGCCGATTACAGCGATTACCCGCCCAGCTTATGGCGCGACCCACCGCTGGATCAGGGGGTGCGCGCCCGGACAGTTGGGTTGATGGATGCCAGCGGGCGCGAGAAGGCCGACAGCGTGGCGGCGCTGGAGCGCTGGAGCGCCACTACCCCAGCCAGCGCAGCGCAGCTGAAGAACCTGGACGCCGAGCGCTACTGGCACGATCCAGCCCAAGAGTGCGCGCGGCTCTGGCGCGCGTGGATCATGGAGCGGTAGGGGTGCAGCAAGCGCCATTGAAACAGACGCTGACCGAAGTATTCTACTCGCTTGCTGCACCTCTACCGCCCCGCCGCGCGTAGCCGCTCCGCCGTCTCGCTGACTGCGTCGGCGGGGCTGCTGCGGCCCTCGATCACAGCGCGCTGCATCTGCCAAAGCTCCTCGCGCAAGACGGCACGCTCGGGTGAGTTCGGCAGCGGCTGGGCCTGCTGGGCCTGCTGGCGAAAGCTGCGCGCCGCTACAACAAGCGCATCCTCACCCTCCAGCGGCAGCGTGGCACTGGCCGGCTGGAGGCCAGCTGCGAGCAGTTCGCGCTGAGCCTCGTCGCTCGACATAAAGTTCAGGAACAACGCGGCAGCGCGCTGTTCGGCCGGGCCGATGCGTGCGTTAAGTGCCAGAACCTCGCTTTGCAGCCAGGGCTGCGCCGCGTTATTGGTTTCGCTCAGGCGTGGCAACGGGGCGACGCCGAGTTGATCGCCCCAAAGTTGCTGATACTCACTCAACTGGTGTGCCCAGCCGAATGTCATCAACGCCTGATTACTTTTCAGCCCGCGATCAACTGCGACGCTGCTGGAGGGCCTGGCCAAAATCTGCTGGTCGGCATTCATCGCGGCGATCCAACCCAGCCAGCGCTCGGCTCCCGCGCGGCCCTGGTCGTCCAGCGTCAGCGCGCCCTGGTCGTCGTACAGCCGCCCGTCGAAGGCGTACAGATACGGAATAGTGTTCTCGACCGAAAGGCTGATCGCAAAGCCCCAGCGCGCTGGTGTGGCGGTCGGCTCGCTGAGGCCGCGCGCGATCGTCAGGAGATCGGCGGTGGTTTCGGGGGCGCGCAAAATATTCTGGCGGTTGTAGAACAGTGCCAGCGTGTCAAAGCTGATCGGCTGGCCGTAGGGCTGCTGCTCACCATCTGAACCGCTCACGAGCGCTGAGCCAGCCGCCGCCGGAATCAGCGCCGCAAGCGCGTCCGCCGAAATGAGTTCGTTCAGTGGCAGCAGTGCGGCGTCCGCTGCGAGCCCGCCTAGCCAACCGCTTGGCAGCAGCACAACATGCGGCCCGGTGCCTGCCGCAGCGGCTGCGCGCAAATCTGCGCTCATGCTGGCCAGTGGCATGGGTTGGGCAAACACGCGCGCCTGGGGGGTGGCCATGTTGAAGCGATCGACCAGGCGGTTCAAGGCCTGGCGCGGCGCACCCGACCAGCCGTGCCACAGAATCAGTGTGGTCGTTTCATTAAGCGGCGCTGCTGTTGGCGCAAGCTGCGGCCCGGCCTGGCCCGTGCATGCGGCAAGCAGCAATGTGAGTGCGAGGAGCATCCAACGAATGGCGGGCGAGATCGTCACAATGAGTTTTGCTCCGCGCCGGGCACAAAAAAGGCAGCCCACGGCAGGCGTGACGCTGCTTTGACCGCATACGTGTCGCGCCCAGCGACAAGATGATGCAGCCAAATTATAGCACGGGCGCGCGCGGCGGCGCAAGAATGGTTCGGTCAATCACCCGGCGCTGAAGCGCCGGGCTATCTGGTGGTGCAATCACCGGGATGCTGCGGCGTTGGCCAGATCCGCACACCAAGCCCAATAGCCCGGCGCTTCAGCGCCGGGGGGGCATGCACGCACATTCATTCGGCGGCCTGATGTGGGCTTTGCGCTTTGCCCAAAAAGGCGCAACAATACACTTGCACACAATTGCTTTGCGAGAAGCCGAAGGAGAACAGATGGAAACGCCAACCTACGATGTGATCGTGGTCGGGTCGGGCCAGGGCGGCGGGCCGATTGCCAGCGAACTGGCACGCGCAGGCCGCAAGACGGCGCTGATCGAGCGCGAGCATATTGGCGGAACCTGTGTGAATGAAGGCTGCACGCCCACCAAAACAATGGTGGCCAGCGCCCGCGCCGCCTATGCCGCACGCCGCGCCGCAAACTATGGTGTCCATACCGGCGAGATCAGCATAGACATGGCCCGCGTCCGCGAGCGCAAGCGCGCGATCGTCGAGCAGTTTCGCTCTGGCAGCGAGCGCAGCACCCGCGAGACGCCCAACCTCGATCTGATCGAGGGCCACGCCCGCTTCGTCGGCCAGAACGAGTTGGAAGTGGCCCTGAATGTCGGCGGCACCAAGCGGCTGCGCGCCGAGACGATTATCATCAACACCGGGGCGCGACCGGCCATGCCCAAGATTGCGGGCATAGCCGATGTGCCAGTGCTCGATTCGACTACGGTGATGGAGCTGGACGAAGTCCCCGAGCATCTGCTGGTGGTCGGCGGCGGCTATATCGCCCTGGAATTTGGCCAGATGTTTCGCCGCTTCGGCAGCCAAGTGACGATCATCCAGCGCGGCGGGCAGTTGCTGGCCCGCGAGGACGCCGAAATCGCCAACGCCATGGCCGATCTCTTGCGCGAAGACGGTATCACGGTGCTGCTCGACGCCACCACCAGCCATGTCGCATACGATGGCGGACAGCATCGCCTGACCGTCACCGTTGGAGATCAGTCGCGCGAGCTGACCGGCTCGCACCTGTTGGTCGCTGTCGGGCGCTCGCCCAACACCGACGACCTCGGCCTCGATCAGACCGGCGTGAAGCTCGACAAGCAGGGCTTTATTCAGGTTGACGATCGGCTCCAGACCGATGCGCCGGGTATCTATGCGATCGGCGATGTCAAGGGTGGGCCAGCCTTTACCCACATTTCATACGACGATTTCCGCATTCTGCGAACGAACCTGCTGCACGGCGGCGAGTTGACCACCAGCCAGCGCATGGTGCCCTACACCGTCTTCACCGACCCGCAGCTGGGGCGCGTGGGCCTCAGCGAGCAGGAGGCTCGCGAGCAGGGGCTGAACATCAAGGTCGCCAGCATGCCGATGAGCAGCGTGGCGCGCGCATTGGAGGTAGACGAGACGCGCGGCCTGATGAAGGCAATTGTCGACGCCGAAAGCGGGCAGATTCTTGGTTGCGCCATCCTGGGCATCGAGGGCGGCGAGGTCGCCTCGATGCTCCAGATCGCGATGATGGGCAAGCTGCCCTACACCGCGTTGCGCGATGCCACGCTCTCACACCCGACACTGGCTGAATCGCTAAACAATCTGTTCGCTTCCGTCGAATAGGGTTTGCCAGCGCCGCTCAGACTGGGTTGAGCGGCGCGCCCCCCGTCACCACGGCGACCAAGTTGCGCGCCGCCGTGGTGGCCATCTTCAAGCGGGTCGACACCGTGGCACTGCCAAGGTGCGGCGCGGCCACCAGGTTGGGCAAGCCGAGTAGTGGGTGATCTGCCCCGATCGGCTCGCGCTCGAACACATCTAGGCCAGCCGCCCAGGGCCGCCCTGCTCGCAGCGCCTGGTACAATGCGGCCTCCTGCACAATCGGCCCGCGCGCCACATTCACGAACACGGCGGTCGGCTTCATCAGCGCGAACTCGCGCGCGCCAAACAGTCCACGGGTTTGCGCGGTCAGCGGCGCGGCAACCACGACGAAATCGGCCTCGGCCAGCAGCGCGTCGAGCGGCAGGAACTGCGCGCCAGTCTGCTGCTCCAGCTCCGGCGAGCGGCTGCGGTTGTGGTAGCGCAGCGCCATATCGAAGCCGCGCCCGCGCCGCAGCACCGCCCCGCCGATGCGGCCCGCCCCCACCACACCCAGCGTCGCGCCCGAAACATCGTGGCCGGTCATGAACCCTGGCGACCAGCTCTGCCAGCCGCCCGCTTCGATCAGCTTGTGGCCCTCGACCAGGCGGCGCGCGGCGGCCAGCATGAGCGTCCAGGCCATGTCGGCGGTGGTAGCGGTCAGCACATCGGGCGTGTTGGTCAGGATCACGCCCCGGCGGCGCAGCTCGGCCAGATCGACATTATCATAGCCGACCGCCATGTTGGCCACCACCTTCAGCCCTGGTGCGGCGTCGAGCAGCTCGCCATCGATGCGGTCGGAAAGCATGGTCAGCAGGCCATCGGCGCTGCGTGCGGCGGCAAGCAGCACATCGCGCGGCACCGGCTCATCCTGATCCCACACGGCAACGTCGCACGCGGCGGCAACAAGCTCAAGCGCAGGCTGCGGCAGCCGCCTGGTAATGTACACACGGGGAGCCATATGTGTTCCTTTCTTAAATCCCCTGACTGACTCGCCCGACGGCTGAAGCCGCTGGCTGGCATGACGAAGCCCGCCGCTGCGGGCTGAAACATCGTCGTTAGCCCGCGCAGTCGGGCTTCGCCATCGTAGCCGCAGGGCTTCAGCCCGACCGTGTCGCGGAACCACGTAACGCCTGTTATATGCTGAGCACAAAGCGGTGTAAAATAGCGACACTACGTAAGAAAGAGACACATAATGACACACAACCGACGCC
>JACMIM010000510.1 GCA_014381165.1 Roseiflexaceae bacterium | reverse complement strand
AGTTTCTAAAATCTCGGTTCTCGGTTCTCGGTTCTCGGTTCTCGGTTCTTTGTTCTTTGTTCTTTGTTCTTTGTCCTCGGTTCTCTTACAGCAGGGAGGACTTCAAATGACAGCACTAACTTCGCTACCTGAGCTGGCGATGCGCTCGCACCTGCCAGAGTGGAACCGCGAGCTATGGGAGCGGCTGCCCAACGACGGCAAGCGCTACGAGGTGATCGACGGAGTACTGTATATGACCACCGCACCAAGCCCATTCCACCAGTGGATTATTCGGCAAATTGTTCGCGCACTGTTTCAGCAGATCGACGATCAGGGCGTGGGAACAACCCTATGGTCGCCAATCGGGCTGTTCATGCCGGGCTGCGACCCGGTGCAGCCGGATGTGCTGGTGATTCGCGCCGACGAACTTGGCATGGTGAGTGATGGCCGTATCTCCGGTGTCCCCGCGCTCCTGATTGAAGTCCTTTCGCCCTCGAACTCCTCGGTTGATCTTGGAACCAAGCGCCAGGCCTATGCGCGCGCGGGCGTGCCAGAGTACTGGATCGTCCGGCCTGCCCAGCGCGATGTTTTGGTCTGCACGCAGCCCGATGCTGTGCTTGGCGATTATGCGCAGACCGACCACGCGCTACCAGCGGGCGACCTGGTTTCGCCGACGCTGCCGTTTCGTGCCAGCGTGTCTGGCCTGTTTGCCGGCGCGCCCGACACCACGCTGTAAGGGCTGAGGGCTGAGGGCTAAAGGCGCAGGAGGCACACTATGGCGCAGCACAAGCAACGCGAGACAATCGACGCAGCAACGCAAGCGCACGCTGGCGACGAATGGCAGTACGGGTTTCGTTATGTGCCATTCGAAACGCCACATGGCACAACTGAGTACAATCTGGTGCCATTGACGCTCGACGATGCGCTGTACCCGCAGGAAGGTGACCAGGTGGTTCACAGTGATATTCATCAGCGCCGCTGCGTGTACCTGTACAATGTGTTCCGCGCCCGCCTGACCACCAACACAACCGCAACCGTTCTGCACGATGTGCTGGTGCGCTGGGAGACGCCGGACTTGCGCCCGAATGCGCCGGATGTTGTGGTGATGACGGGGGTGCGCGAGCGCCGTGAGTGGAGCAGCTTCGATGTGGCCGCAGAGGCCGCACGGCCCGCTCTGGTGATTGAAGTCACCTCGCCGCATACACGCATCCACGATCTTGCCAACAAAACTGATGATTATTTCGATGCTGGCGTGCCGCTGTACGTGATTGTTGATTTTTCCGAGCGACGGCGCACACACACCCGCCGCCTGCTTGGCTACCAGACATCACTTGATGGCTATGTGCCAATCGTGCCGAATGAGCGCGGTTGGCTGTGGCTGGAACCAGTTTCGCTGTGGCTGGGCATCGATGGCGACAATCTAGTGTGCTACGACCAAAACGAGCAGCCGATCGACGACTACGCCGAGCTGACCGAGGCGCGAATCGCGGCAGAGGCGCGGGCAGCAGAGGCAGAACAGCGCGTTGCAGCGCTCGAGGCCGAGCTACAGCGGCTGCGCAGCGCGGCGTAATCCGTCGGGACGTGCCCGCCTGCACCCGGCGCTGAAGCGACGGGCTAGTTGGTTGGCATTTGACTGCCGTAATAATGCTAATAGCCCGGCGCTTCAGCGCCGGGTCGGCAGAGGGTAATATTCTAACGATGGCAGATATTCTTTACGGCCGCAACGCCGTGCGCGAGGCACTGCGGGCGCAGCGCCGCAGCATCAAGCGGCTGATCATCTCCTCGGGTGCCCAGGAGAACACGGTTCTGGTCGAGATTGCCAAATTAGCCGAGGGCGCGGGCGTGCCGATCGAGAGGATCGAGCGCCAAGCGCTGGACAAGCAGCTGCGCGATGCCAACCATCAGGGCGTGGCGCTGGAGTGCGGCCCCTACCCGTATGTCGAACTGGATGACTGCCTGAAGCTGGCAGAAACGCGCGGCCAGCAAATCTTTCTGCTGCTGCTCGACCATCTGCAGGATCCGCAGAACATCGGCACGCTGCTGCGCACCGCCGAAGCAGTCGGCGTCCATGGTGTAATCATGCCGGGACGCCGCGCGGCTGAAATCACGCCCGCTGTGGTCAACGCCTCCGCTGGCGCGACCGAGCACCTGCATATCGCGATTGTCACCAACCTGGCCCAGACGATTGACGAGGTGCAAAAACAGGGTGTCTGGGTGGTCGGGGCGGACGAAGACGAGCGCTCGCAGCTGTATGATCAGGTTGATATGGACATGCCGCTGGCGCTGGTGATCGGCGCGGAGGGCACCGGACTCGCCCGCCTGACCCGCGAGAAATGCGATTTCATCGTCAAGCTGCCCATGGTCGGCCAGATCGAATCGCTGAACGCCGCCGTGGCCGGGTCGATTCTGCTGTACAGCGGCTGGCGCGCGCGTGCTAAGTGACACGATGACACGATGACAAGGTGACAAGGTGACAAGGTGACAAGATGATAGCGCAAATGTTCATCTGGTCATCTTGTCTAGGAGAAGCATATGGCACTGCTAGATCAAGCCCAAATTATCCTTCACGAATGGGTGCAGTCCGAGAGCCTGCGCAAGCACTGCTACGCGGTTTCGGCCTCGATGCAGCATTTCGCGCAGCTGCGTGGCGAAAACGCCGATCTGTGGGGTGCGGTCGGGCTGCTGCACGACATGGACTACGAGCGCTACCCGGTACTGGGCACCGACCCGACCAGCAATCACCCATTTGTGGGCGTGGCCTGGTTGGGCGAACATGGTTGGAGCGACGAAGTAACCCGCGCGATTCTTTCGCATGCCGACTACAGCGGCGTCGAGCCGGTTTCGCCAATGGAAAAGACGCTGCGCGCGGTCGACGAGCTTTCAGGCTTTGTGACCGCCTGCGCGCTGGTCAAGCCCACCAAAAGCGTGCATGATGTCGATATCACCTCGGTCAAGAAGAAGATGAAGGACAAGGCGTTTGCGCGCGCTGTTCACCGCGAGGATATCGTCAAGGGCGCAGAGATGCTCGAACAGCCGCTGGATGAGGTCATCCAGCAGGTGATCGACGCGCTGCGCGCCGACGCGCCACGCCTGGGGTTGGGGGGCACCGGGCACGGGTTGGGGGGGTATGGGGGCAGCGTAGGCGCGGTTTACAACCCCGCGCCTACGCTGCCCGCGTGCCCCATTCCATGGTTTCGGCCAGACGCTTGGCCCAGT
>JACMIM010000509.1 GCA_014381165.1 Roseiflexaceae bacterium | reverse complement strand
TTCTGTGCCAATAACGATATATGAGTGGCCGTCTTTGGCGGTCAGGACGCGAAATTCCCCGGCCTCTTCCGAGCTTTCGACCCGGCTGCCCGCGATATAAACTTTGCCGTTGCGATCCTTTTTGACCGAGATGTAGCCGACATGCTGTTTGGGCATGATTGGCAGCCGGTAGATTGGTACTTGCTTCGCACTCATGTGCTTGCTCCTCCTCCTGGTGTCCTGGCTCGTGCGCAGGTTAGTCGATATGCTCGTATGCTGGCACAGTCAGGAATTCAATAAACGTATCGCTGTGAATAAGCTGCTCGAACAGCGTTATTGCCGTCGTGAACTGCCCCTGCGCATAGCGCTGCGCACCAGCCGCCTGCTTGACCTTGTCCATTTCCTCCGTCATCAGCTGTGCGACCAGCTCGACCGTGATCTTGCGCCCGTCGTCGAGGAGGCCCTGGGGGTGGCGCAGCCACTGCCAAATCTGGGCGCGTGAGATTTCGGCAGTGGCTGCGTCCTCCATCAGGTTGAAAATCGGCACGGCGCCCTGGCCGCGCAACCAGGCTTCCATGTACTGGATGGCCACGCTGATGTTGGTGCGCAGGCCATGCTCGGTGATCGGGCCGCTGACAAAATCGATCAGGTCGTGCCCTTGCACAGTTACATCTTCGCGCTTACGCGCGATCTGGTTGGGCTGCGGCATAACCCGGTTGAAAACTTCCATCGCCACGGGTACAAGGCCTGGATGAGCAACCCATGTGCCATCATGGCCATCGGTGGCCTCGCGCTCTTTATCGGCGCGCACCTGGGCGAAGGCGCGCTCATTCGCCGCTTCGTCGTTCTTGACCGGGATAAAGGCCGACATGCCGCCAACGGCATGCACATTGCGCCGGTGGCAGGTTTTGATCGCCAGTTGCGAGTAGGAACGCATGAAGTGCGTGGCCATGGTCACCTGGACGCGGTCGGGGAAGACGAAATCGGGCTTGGTGTGTAGCTTCTTGATGCAGGAGAAAATGTAATCCCAGCGCCCACAGTTCAGGCCAGCCGAATGTTCGCGCAGCTCATACAGAATCTCGTCCATCTCAAAGGCGGCCAGAATCGTTTCGATCAGCACGGTTGCCTTGATCGTACCTTGGGGCAAGCCCAGCTCCTGCTCTGCCAACACGAACACATCGTTCCACAGCCGCGCCTCCAGGTGGCTTTCGAGCTTTGGCAGGTAGAAGTAGGGGCCGCTGCCACGCGCCAGCAACTCTTTGGCATTATGAAACATGTACAGGCCGAAATCCAGCAGGCCGCCGGGAATCTCCGCGCCATCGACCCGGATGTGCTTTTCGTTCAAATGCCAGCCACGCGGGCGAACGATCAGCACTGCCACCTTTTCGTTCAGCTGATACTGCCGACCGTCAGGGTTGGCAAAACTGATCTCGCGGCGGATGGCATCGCGCATGTTCACCTGGCCGCCAATGCTGTTGGCCCAGCTTGGCGTGTTGGCATCCTCGAAATCGGCCATGAACACATGCGCGCCAGAGTTGAGCGCGTTGATTACCATCTTGCGATCAGAGGTCGGCCCGGTGATCTCGACCCGTCGGTCGAGCAGATCGGCGGGCAGCGGCGCGACCGTCCAATCGGCCTGGCGCATGTTGGCGGTTTCGGCGAGGAAGTCTGGTAGTTCGCCCGCATCCAGCGCGATCTGGCGCTCGGCACGGCGGCGCAGCAGTTCGGCGCGGCCTGGCGCGGCCATCCGCACCAGCGTGGCGACGAAGGCCAATGCTTCGGGGGTCATGATTTCGGCAAATCCTGGTACGCTAGGCCCGTGTATATCGGTACCTGGCCCAAAGCTTGGCGCGGGGCGATCGCTCATCGGTCATCCTGCTTTCTGCTGCGTTGCACTACCTGTGGCTTTTCGAAATGTAGCACGCTGCGGTTGCTGTGTCAACAATCAGCGGGTGTGGCGTAAATTTGCGCGCCGCTACCACAGCCACCGGATGAATCCGGCGTCTCCTATGCCGAAACGCGCTGAAGCGCGTTGCCACCACGCCGGCCCGGCGGCGGGCTGAAACGGTGTTCAGCCCGCGTAGGCGGGCTTCGTAACCCCAGCCAGCGGCTTCAGCCGCGCGGCTGCCGATAGAACGCATACGCCTGTGCCACCACGACGGCCACCGGATGAATCCGGCGTCTGCTATGCCGAAACGCGCTGAAGTGCGTTGCACTGCGAATTTCGCCCCGGCGTGGCTGCAAGCCGTTACGTTGTGCTACACTAGCACACATCCCCGTTGACGATAGTTCTACACGAATGGTGGAATCACAATGACGACAACCACTGCGAACCTGCCGCCCGGCCCGCGCCAGCGCTTTCCCGGCGAGACGCTGATCGCGTACCGCAGCGGCGCACTCAACTTTCTTTCAAATCTCCAGCGCGAGTATGGTGATATCGTGGCGTTCAGGGTTGGGCCAGAACAACTCTTGCTGGTCAGCCGCCCGGAGTGGATCGCCGAGGTTCTGGTCAATCAGCAGCGCAAGTTTACCAAGAGTATGGGCCTACAGGCCGCCAAACGGGTGATCGGCGAGGGCTTGCTGACCAGCGAGGGCGAGTTTCATCTGCGGCAACGGCGGCTTGTCCAGCCAGCCTTTCACCGCCAACGCATCGCCAGCTATGCGGCCACCATGGTCGAGTACGCGGCGCAAACGCGGCAGCGCTGGCAGCACGGCGCGACGATCGACCTCGACCACGAGATGACGCAGCTGACGCTGGCGATCGTCGGCAAAACGCTGTTTGACGCCGAGGTGGGCAGTGAGGCCGCGCAGATCGGCACGGCCATGAACGAGCTGATGCTGTTGTTTCCGCTGGCGACGCTGCCGTTCTACAAACGGATCGAGCATCTGCCGGTGCCAATGATTATGCGTGGCAACGCCGCCAGCGCGACACTCGACCGCCTGATGTACCGGTTGATCGCCGAGCGGCGGGCCAGCGGCGAAGATCGCGGCGACCTGCTTTCGATGTTGCTGCTGGCCCAAGACGACCAAGACGGTGGTGGCATGAGCGATCAGCAGGTGCGCGATGAGGCGCTGACCCTGTTTCTGGCTGGTCATGAGACAACTGCAAACCTGATGATCTGGACGTTCTATCTGCTTGCGCAGCATGGCACGGTGCGCGCGCAGCTCGAAGCCGAGATCGACACTGTGCTTGGCAGGCGGCTGCCAAGCTTCGAGGATGTGCCACAGCTGCCCTTTACGCGCCAGGTGATCGCCGAATCGATGCGGTTGTACCCGCCGGCCTGGGTGGTCGGGCGGCGTGCGATCAGCGATGCTCAGCTTGGCGATTACACCATTCCAGCTGGCTCGACGGTTCTGACCAGCCAGTGGGTTGTGCATCACGACCCGCGCTGGTTCCCCGACCCGTTGCGCTTCGACCCGACGCGCTGGACGCCTGAGGCTCAGGCCGCCCGGCCCAAGTTTCGCTATTTTCCATTTGGCGGCGGCACACGGCTGTGCATCGGCGAGCAGTTTGCTTGG
>JACMIM010000508.1 GCA_014381165.1 Roseiflexaceae bacterium | reverse complement strand
CTCAAGCGCGGGGGCCACGCGCTCGCGCAGGGCTAGCTCCGCTTCTACGCGCTGGGCCACGCTGCGCAGGGGCAGCGGGCGCAGCAGCAGGTAGGCTGCGATGGCAACGAGCCAGATCAGCGGCGGCAGCGCGGCCCATAGGGCAAGGTTGGGCACTGGCACGAGCCGGCCCACAAGCGCGATCAGCAGCGTGGCGAGCGCGGCGAGCCAGAGCGTGCGGCTGGCGACATACAGCGTGTCGGTCAGGCGCAACCGCAGGCCCATGGGCCGCAGCTGGCGCCGCATCATATCGTACGAGCCGTTGACTTGTGCCATGAGAAACTCTTTCGGCGACGGTGAAACCTATATGTATGACGGTGGGAGGGCGAATGCTGTTCCGGCGGCTAGGCGCTCAGCACGATCCGCTAATCTTCGCTAATACTGCGCATGCAAATTGGCGCATATTCGGGCGCATTCGCGGATCGTTGTACTGCCCCCGGCTACTCGCGCTCTTTGCGCCAGAAGGTGCGCTCCACCACTTTGCGTGTCAGGTCGCCCTGCTCCCATACCTCCAGCACGCGCTGGCTGACAACCGTTACCGCATCGCTGGCTGGCTGGCTGGGGCGAGTAGTTGCGAGAGCGCGTGTGGGGGCAGTGGCGGGCACGGCGGGCAGGTTGACGTGTTCGGCCTTGCGCCGCAGCCATGCCACGCCTGCCTCAGCGGCAAGCGTGGCCAGGCCGATCGCCACGGTTTTGCCCACCTGCTTCCAGGGAACCGGCAAAGCCGCGCTGGCGCGCAGCAGGGCAGCGGGCTGCCGCACGGCCGGCAGCTGCTGCTCGAGCGACTGCCCGCACTGGCCACAGAAATGATTCTCTAGCGGGTTGCCGTGCTGGCAGGCGGGGCAAACACGTTCGACCATAGTGCGGCTCCTGGGGCAAAGGCGACGAAGCGCCACGCGGCAGACTATAGGGTAAAGTATAGCATTCTGCGGGGGCGAGAGCAATGGAAGTTTGGGGCAGCACAAAAAGATACTATACTGGTAATGGGCCTTCGGACTGTAGGATTCCCAATGTCTTCTCAAGACGTTTTTAGGCGCGACCGCTTCACCTGGCTGGCCTACCTAATGCTGGCCTACTATGCCTACATGCAGGCGACGCTCGGCACACTCATGGCCTTTCTGCGCGTCGAGCTCGGCGTGAGCTACACTGTCAGTGGCCTGCACATGAGCGCGTTCGCGCTCGGTATGATCGGCGCTGGGTTGAGCAGCGACAGGCTGGCAGCGTGGCTGGGGCGCAGCATTATGTTTTGGGGGGGCGCGGCAGGTATGGCCGCAAGCACTGTGGGAATTATGCTCGGGCGCGCCGTGCCCATCACAATTGCAAGCGCGCTCGTGATGGGCTACCTCGGCACGCTGCTGCTTGGCAGCATCCAGGCTAGCCTGGCCGACCACCACGGGCCGCGCCGCACGGTAGCATTCACCGAGTCGAACGTGGCTGCCAGCGTGTTCGCCACGCTTGCCCCGCTGACCGTGGGCTTCTTGCAGCGAACTAGCGTGGGCTGGCGCGGCGCGCTTGTGCTTGGCGTCGGCCTGCTCGCGCTGTTGGCGCTTGGCCTGGGGCGGGCGCCGATCCCTTCCGTGCAGGCAGCGGCAGCGCGAGCAGGGCAGCGG
>JACMIM010000507.1 GCA_014381165.1 Roseiflexaceae bacterium | reverse complement strand
GCGGTACACCGTCCACATGCCATTTACGCGGCGGTAGCTGCTCGGTTGCTCACGAGGACCACATTTACACTAAGACACCAAGACACCAAGTTTCCGAAAACTTGGTGTCTGGGTGTCTTAGTGTCTTGCTAATAGCGTTAGGACTTACGCAGTTGACGGGTTTGGCCTGCGGCAGCATGGAAAACTATCTTTTTTGTTTCACTTTTTGGTGCAACGCACCAAAAAGCGAAACAATTGTCACTTATTTCCTTGCTCGCCGCAGGCGAAATGAAAACGCTTGGGCAACTGCGTACCTCCTAAGAGTTTCTTGGGCTACGTATTATCGCCTATAGGACTTACGCAGTTGACGACTTCGGCCTGCGGCAGCATGGAAATCTATCTTTTTTGTTTCGTTGTTTGGTGCAAAGCACCAAAAACGAAACAGTTATTTGTTATTTCTTTGCTCGCGGCAGGCGAAATGAAAACGCTTGGGCAACTGCGTAACTTCTAACCTAGTTAGAAGAATCGTCGATTGGCAGCCAAATAATGGCGTCGGCCCAGACGGTGCGCCAGCCGGATTCGGTCGCGTTGGTGATGCTCACCACGGCATCGCGGTCGGCGCGGAAGCTATAGGTGCCCAGATCGGCCCATTCGTTGGCGCTGACCAACTGGTTGACCACGGCCTCGTGCTGGCCCTCGGCTGAGCGCACGAGGTAGCGCACATCGCGGGCGTCGTTCAGGCCGCTGAGCGCGTAGGGAATATAGGCCATGACCCGGTAGCGCCCGTCCTGTGGCACGCGGGCAGTCCAACGAGCCCTGGCTGGTCGCGGCGTGGGCGTGGGCGTGGTGGGCGCTGCAGTCGGCTGCGGCGTTGCGGGCGTGGGCGTTGGTGTGGCACTGGGCTGGCCGGTCGGTGTGGGCGCGGGCGGGCGAGCAATCGAGATAACCGCCAAGCCTGCCCCGCCATAGCCTGGCGTCACGATCTGCCAGCCTGTGCCGGTGTTCTCGAAGCCCGGCGAGTCAGTGTCGACCACAACACTGCCCGGTGGCGGCGGCGCGCAGGGTGAGGGCCGGTCGGCCCAGAGCCAACTGCTGACACTGCCTGCTGGGTGCGCCGCCCAGGGGTCAATCGCCTCCCCGCACCAGCCATATGGATCGAGATTGCGCCCAAGGAACTGCACACCAAAGTGCAGGTGCGGCCCGGTCGCACAGCCGCTTTCGCCGATCATGCCAAGCGACTCGCCGCGGGCAACTTGCTGGCCAATTTCAGTGTCTACGCGGGCCAAGTGCCAGTACAATGTGCGGTAGCCATTGCCGTGATCGAGAATCACCGCGCGCGTGCCGCAGTTATCATCGGCATTGCCGGCGAAGACCACAATGCCGGCGGCGGCGGCCAGCGCGAGGTCGGGCGGGGCCAGCGCATAGTCCCAGCCATCGTGGCCGTCGTAGGCGAAAGCGGCATCAATCTCATCGCGGCCCCAGTAGGTTAGCACCGGTGCCCCGGGCCTGCGGGTGAGAAAGGGCCCAGCGTGGTCGAAAAACGAGGTCACGGGCGCGCCGCGCTGCATCGGCCAGAACAGAAACGGCGCGGCGGGCGCGGGCCAATCCTGCGGTGGCAGCCGTGGATCGTCGAACAGACGCGTATAGGTTGAACGAAAGCGGTCAAGCAGGGCTGGCAGCTGGTCTTGTGTGGCTGTGGGGGCCAACGCCACCGCCAGCACGTAGGCGCTGAGGGTAATGCCAGCGGGCGGCGGCGCGCTGGTATCGTCGGCAAACTTTAGCTCGGCGCGCTGCGGATAATCGCGCTTGGCGAAGAGCATCTGACGCACGGCCCAGCGCACCTGGGATTGAACGCCGCGCCGCCACTCTTCCTTGCGAAAGCCAGCAGCCCAGGCCAACTGTTCGGGCGTTGGCTGCGCGGTCGAGACCAAGCCGCCCTGAGTTTCGAGCAATGCGACCACAACCTTGGGATTGATGCTGTAATAGCTGGTCTGGCTGATCAGCGCCTCGGCGAAGCTGTGCCGCCGCCCCGCGACTACAAAACTCATGGTCTTGAGCGGCCCTGGCTGAGTGTCGAGCCAGGCCTGGAGCTGCGGCGCGTAGAAATCCGGCTCATAGGTCAGGCGTTGGTCGTCGAAAAAAGGTGCGGGTTCAGGTGTCGGGCTTGGTGCTGGCGTAGCGCTTGGTGCAGCGGTCGCGCGTTGCGTGGGCACGGGTTGCACCGTGGCCGCGAGCACAGCTTGAACCGGTGGTGCCAGCGGTACCTCGGTTGGGCTAGGCTGCGGGGGCGGGGCGCATGCGGCGAGCAGCGTATGAAGCGCGACAAGGATAATCAGGGCGAACGTGCTGATGGGAAGGTGCGGTGTATGCATGAGTGGTTGGTTCAAACCCGGCGGGTTGGAAACCCGCCGTTGCTATGCGAAACGCGCTAAAGCGCGTTGAACGGTTATTCTTCCACGCCAACAGGTGGCCTGCTGCTCGGTGGCAAACAATGTGCCCCGTGCGTCAGGTATGCTACCCGAATTTGGGAATAACGCAAATGAGCTAATCAGGAGTTGGCAATGGGTGAGGCAGGGGTTCGCACACAGTATGATCAGGCTGCGGCCAATTACGACCGCCGGTGGCGGCGCTATCTCCACGATACGCTGACCCTGCTACATGAATGGGCCGATATCACGCCACCCGCCGATGTGCTGGATGTCGCCTGTGGAACCGGCCTGTTCGAGGTTCATGTGCTGGCCAGCGACCAGGGATCAGGGATCAGGGGTCAGGGGTCAGAACCCAATAGCCCGGCGCTGAAGCGCCGGGATGCATTGCGCGGAGAATTGCGCATAGTGGGCGT
>JACMIM010000506.1 GCA_014381165.1 Roseiflexaceae bacterium | reverse complement strand
CTCCAAGACCTTTTCTTTTCCAAATCCGGCGCGGGCCGCGCCGGCGCCGGTTTGGGATATGGGGTTTGGGGAGAATTCGTCTCCCAATACCCCACTTTGCGTAAGGTGAGTGATTATACGCTAGTTTAGAGGCGTAAAACTAGAAACGTCGGCGAACAACCTGTCACCACAGGCTGAACCATGTAGGCTACGGCAATCTCCTTAGCCGGTAACGTTTCGTGGCACGCAACGCCACTCTGGTGGCACATGCGGCGCACGCTGCTTACCTTTCACTAAGTTCTGTGGCGCTTTGGGGCGGCCTTTCGCGCCACTATCAGCCGGGCCGCGCGCAGGCGAGGAACGTGACCGTGATGTGAGCATCGATACATAGACGCCTGCCTCTGCGCCTGTTATGGTGATGCACGAGCAAACGTTATAAACTGGTAAAGGAGTTTACCGTGCATACCCACCATCGATTCAGCAATGCTCGCATCATCATGTTAGCAAGCCTGTGTGCCCTTATGATCGCAGGTCTTCGCCCCGCCGATACATCGGCTGCAAGCGCACAGCGTTATTATGTAAGCCCGCAAGGGGCCGACACGAACGCGGGCACCACAGCAAATGCGCCGTTCGCAACTGTCCAAAAGGCGGTCGACCTGGCCCAACCCGGCGATAGTATCACGCTCGCGTCTGGCGAATATCTTCAGGATGTCGTTTCGAAGCGCAATGGTAGCCCCAGCGCGCCGATCACTATCAGCGGCCCAGCCGACGCCATTGTGAAGGGCGCTGGCAACGGCCGCATTGTCGAGGTCCGCCACGATTATCTGACCTTCGACGGCTTCACGATCGACGGCCTATACGGCAACCCCAATAGCAGCGACAGCTACCGCGACAAGCTCCTGTATGTGATCGGTGACGCGCCGCTCGATGGTGTCTCGGGACTCAAGGTACTCAATATGACCTTTCGCAACGGCGGTGGCGAATGCCTGCGGTTGCGCTACTTCGTCCAGAACAGCGAGATCGCCCAATCGACCTTTCTGAACTGCGGCGTCCGTGATTTTCGCTTCAAGGCAGGCGGCAAGAACGGCGAGGCAATCTATATCGGCACGGCACCCGAACAGCGCGGTGACGGCAAGAACCCTACGACTGACCCTGACCAGTCGAATAACAACTGGATTCACCACAACAACTTTAATACGCAGGGCAATGAGTGCGTTGATATCAAGGAAGCCGCGACAAACAACATTGTCGAAAACAACACCTGCACCGGGCAGAAGGATCCGAACTCGGCCGGCTTCGACTCGCGCGGCAGTGGCAACATCTTCCGCTACAACACGAGCTACGGCAACGTTGGCGCGGGTGTGCGCCTAGGCGGCGACACAGCGACCGACGGCATCGATAATCAGGTCTATGCCAATATCTTGCACCATAATGACGCCGGTGGGATCAAATTTCAGCGCGCACCCCAACGCACCATTTGTGGCAACACGATCAACGACAATCGCGGCGGCGATGCTACTGGGTCGTATCCCGATCGCTACAATCCGACAGCACCATGCCAGAACGCATCACTTGCTGTAACGACGCGCGTGTTTCTACCGATCTCGCAACGCCGCTAACGCGCCGAACATTTCTGCAAGTGTAGCCTTACGCAAACAGGAGGGTTGGAGGCGCAATGCGCCTCCAACCCTCCTGTTGTCGCGAAAAAGCGCGGGTTTGAGGGCGCAGCACCCGAAAAATCCCTCCTCCTTTACATTTCTCTAAAGCGGGGGTTTGGGGGGCGCAGCCCCTGAAAAATCCCCCTCCTTTACATTTCTAGCAGGATCGCTCTATATCTTGCCTAAATCCACCCTTTTGGTCTGAATATTGCCTGGATGACAGGAACGTTATCAGTTACAATACTGAGTAAGAGATTTGGTCGCACCAATCGGAAGCACGGTATGGTGGGTGGGGAAACGAGGTGTGCCGAGTAGGGTGCGGCGCAAGAGGAGCTTCGACGTATGGTTATAGAAATCGAACAGGCTGAACAAACGTGGCGTCTTCTGTGGTCGCACATCGCCTGTCAAATCATCTCTAGGCTGCCCGCGCACGAGCCGTGCGAGATCGTGTTTGCCGGCTATGGCTGGGGTTTGCGCAACCGGCATACGCAACGTGCGCTGCTGATTCATCCAACCGCCGAGGGCCGTGAAATTGGCGATCTCTCGCTGACCGTGCGTGGCGAGGGCGGCCAGGTCATCCCGCGCTATGGTGGCGATCTCCTACGCTACGAGGATCAGGTAACTGATATCGTCGAGACTGTGGTTCGCTCGTATCTGCTCGATCAGCCCTGCGCCCGCTGACGCCAGACTACCTCTATTCCTGATTGCGAAACGTAGATTTGTACTTACTCCTGCTGGTTGTTCGCGGCGACGCCGTAAACAACCAGCAGGAGTGGTTTGAGGGTATCGTGGTTATGGAAAACCACGCTGTTGTCTACTTGGCCTGCTTGGTAATCCAAGCTTCGATCTCGGCGCTATCCGCAGCGTTGGGCGCGAGCCGCAGGTAGCGGCGGAACGCGGTGATCGCTGCGCCATTGTCGCCGATCTTGCGCTGGGCCAGGCCGATACCCAGGTAGGCAGCCGCGCTTTCCGGCTGTTGCTCCAGCGCCGCATTGTAGTTCGCCAGCGCCCGCTGGTACTCGCCGCGCTCGTAACGCAGTTTAGCCACATGAAGATAGGTCTCAGACGGCATAGCCAGCATTGGCGCAACCTCGCCATAGATGACTAACGCTTCCTCAACGCGGTTGGCTTGCTCCAAGAGCGCTGCGTGGCGTAGCGTCAGGTCGGTGTTGGCGGGATCGAGCGCCCGCGCCTGCTGGATATCGGCCAGCGCACCCTCAGTATCGCCAATTTCAAGCCGCAGTTCAGCACGCGTCTTGAACGCGGCAGCATCATTCGGGCGCACGGCCAGCACCTGGTCGAGATCCTTCAAGGCGTCGGCGTTCCACTGCGCATTATTGTACAGCCGAGCCCGCAACACACGTGCCTCGATGTTATCCGGTGCGATACCAAGCACCTTGTGAATATCTGCCAACGCGCGTGCGTTGAGGTTCTGTTGAGCGTACACGCGCGCGCGCGTCAGCAGCACAGTAATACTGTTGGGCTGGAGGCTTACTGCTGCGTTAGCGTCGTCGACTGCCTCGTCGAAGTTGCTCCGCTGCGCATTGACGCGGCTGCGTGCCGCCAGGGCACTGACATTGCTTGGATCAAGCTTGAGCACTTGGTCGAGATCGCCAATCGCGTCCTCGAACCAGTCCTGCTTCGCGTAGAGCGCCGAGCGAACCAGTAGCGTCGCAGCATCGTCGGGCCGCAGCGAAAGCGCCCAGTCGACATCGGCCAAGCCCTCAGCAATCTTCCCCTGGTCGAGCAGCACCCGGCCGCGGGCCGCGAAGACACGCGCATCGTTCGTGCCAAGATCGAGCGCCTGCTGGAAACTTTGCATTGCGAGCGTGCCATCGCCGCGATTCGCCGCAAGCACCCCTAGCTCGATATACCCGTCCGGCGATTTCGGCGCAAGCTCGACCACCTGCTGAAAATCGGCAATGGCGAGATCGTCGCTGCCCAGGGCGTGGTGGGCGCGACCGCGGGCGATCAGCAGGATGATACTATCCGGCTGGAGTGCAATCAAGGCGTTGTAGTCGGCCAGAGCTTGGTCATATGTGCCCTCGGCCATGGCCAGTTTGGCGCGCTGTTCAAGCGCAGCCAGATTGTTAGCGTCGCGGCGCAGCAGTTCGTTCAGGTCGCGCAGTGCCGCCTCAGGCTGATTCATGGCAGTATAGACTTGCGATCGTCTCAGGTAGGTATCGAGGTTGCGCGGATCCAGTTTGAGCGCCAAATCTAAATCCGAAATCGATTCGGCAAACTTGCCGCTGGCCTGATACACTCGTGCGCGTGCAAGATACACATCGGGTCGGCGCGAGTCGAGATCGACCGCTTGCTGTATGTCGGCCAGGGCCGCGTCGGGCTGGCGAGCATCCAGGAGAACATTCGCCCGGCGAAGGTATCCATCGGCATCATCAGGGCGTAGCTCAATCGCGCGGCTCAGATACACCTCAGCCGAGTTGAAATCGCTGGCCTGATAGAAGACAAGGCCCATGCGCGTATGTACCCAGGCCAGGCTTGGATCAAGCCGAACCGACTCCTGGTAGTCGAGCAGCGCCTGATCAGTGTCGCCGCGCCGCTCGTAGTACGTGCCGCGCTGCCCGACCACTTCGCCGTTCTGCGGTTCGCGATCCACCGCGCTGTTCAGGTCGCCCAGCGCGCCTTCGAGGTCGTTCTGGCGCTCGCGAACATCCGCCCGCACCAGCAACGCTGCCGTGCTCGGCGCTAATTCAATCACTTTGTTTAGGTCATTCCGCGCCACATCAAGTTGATCGGCCTGAACGGCATAGCGCGCCCGGGCAAGCAGAAACGCGACATCGGCGGGCCGACGGGTGATCGCCTCGCCCATGTCGGCAATCGCCGCTGGCCAATCGCTTTGTACTGCGTATGAGCGCGCCCGGTTGACATAGCTTGACACATTTGCAGTATCACGGGCAATCGCGGCGGTGAAATCAACAATTGCCTCACCATGCATGCCCTGTGTTGCCAGGCTTTCCCCGCGCGCACGATACCCAACCGCCTCGGACGGTCGCAGTTCGATCGTGCGTGTGAAATCTGGAACTGCCTGCGCGTCGCGGGCGAGATGTTGGAGCGCATAGCCGCGGTTCAGATACGAGTGAGCGTCATCGCCCGCAAAGCGTACCGCCCATGTGTACTCGCTCACCGCCTGCTCGTACTGCTGCGCCTGATACGCTCCATCGCCACGGTTGACGAAGTAGTTGTTCACGCGCCGCGCGCCCAGCCAGGAAAACAACATAGCGAGAATCGTCAGCACTACCAAAAACATAGCGATCGTGACCAGCCGGCCACTGGTTGAAGTACGGTCGGCAGTGACCGGCCGCCCTGGGTGAATAGTATCCGGTATCGATTGGACTAACATGTCTAATGGTTCTCCCTTCCCCCTGCCGTCCCATCCCAATGCCGAGCATGACAAGGCACCAGGATGGTGTACGACACCGTGTATCGGTGGCGGCGGCGCGCCGCGTGGTTCATACGAGTTACGTTAGCAATGCGTGCTGCTCGCGCACCTGCGCGACCAGGGCTTTCACATCCTGGACGCGCGCACGCGGGCAGATCAGGAGCACATCGTGCGTGTCGACGATCACCAAATCCTCCAGGCCGATTGTGGCGATCACCCGACCGTTGCCATAGATCAACGTACCGCGCGTCTCAAGCCCAACATGCGTGCCGATCACCGTGTTGCCAGTTTCGTCGCTCGGCAGGGCTTCAGCTAGCGCCGCCCAGTCGCCCACATCGCTCCAGCCCAGGTTGGCCGGGATTACGGCGGCGTGACTGGTGCGCTCCATGACCGCCACATCGATCGCGACATTCTCGATCGTAGTCCAGATTGTTTCCAGCGCGTGCCGCTCGTGTTCGCCGCCAATTGTCACATCGATCGCCTGGAGTGCCTCGGCGACCATCGGGCGGTGGCTGTTGAGTTCTTCGAGAATGCGGTCGGCACGCCATACGAACATGCCCGCGTTCCACAAATATTCGCCGCTCTGCACGTATTCCTTGGCCCGCACCGCATTTGGCTTCTCGACAAATGCCGCAACCTGGTAGGCACCCTGTACACTCGTTTCGCCGAGATCAGCACCGCGCTTGATGTAGCCATAGCCAGTGCTTGGCTCGTCCGGCGTGATCCCAAGCGTGACCAAGTAGCCCGCCTGCGCAAGCTTCTCACCAGCTTGCAGCACCTCGCAAAACAAGTCGCCCCGCTCGATGCCGTGATCGGCACTGAGCACTGCCATGACTGCCTCAGGATCGCGCCGCCGCAGGTGCAGTGCCGCCCAGCCGATGCAAGGTGCGGTGCCGCGCCCAGACGGTTCAGCCAAGATGTTCTCGCGCGGCAGGCCCGGCAGCTGCTCGATCACAAGCTCGGTGTAGGCCGCACCGGTGGCGATATATATCTGCTCGATTGGCACGATCGGCAGGATGCGCGCGACTGTCTGCTGCAACATGGTCTGATCGCCATTGATGCTCAGGAACTGCTTCGGCTTGCTGCTCCGGCTGTAGGGCCACAGCCGCGTTCCGCTGCCACCGGCTAGAACAAGTGCGTACATAGTCCGTAGTCTCCTTGTCGTTGGTCGATAATCGCCTGCGACCCTAGCGCCGTGCAGCCATGGGCAGGTAAAGTTCGTTGGTTGCCACAAAGTACGCGACATTGTAGGTAAAGCCCGATGTATTGCCATTCGCGTCCGTTGCCGTGGCGTTGACTGTGTTGCCGCGCCAGCTTCGCTGCACGCGGAAGGTGCCATCCGCAGCTACCGTCACGCGAGTTTCGTAGTAGCGGCCCTGGCCGCCCATGTCCGAGTACAGCTCGATGATCGTGCCCGGTGCCGCCGTGCCCGTGACCTCGGTTTCGTTACGTACCAGGACGGGCGGGCGTATGCCGTTGTTCGCGCTGCTGGTGGTGATGATACCGCCCGCGCCGTTCTCGAATACCTGGTTTTCTGTCCAGGTATTTGAAAGGACATCGCCACCGTTGGCACGAATGCCATGCCGAAGGTTGCCCGTCACCTCATTCTTTTTAATGACGCTGCCGTTGGTGCCCGATGCCAGGTAAATGCCGTTCGAGCCGTTGCCCTGCACGGTGTTACCGACGATCTGCGTTCCGGTCGCGCCCTTTAACTCGATCCCTTCGTCCACGTTCTTTGTCACCGTATTCTTATTGATGACATTCGCGTTGACCTCGCTGGTAGCCGCTGGCGCGCTGAACAGTTCGCTCTCGGCGCGAGCCAGGCTGTCATCGCCATTCGGTAGAACCAGGTCGGCCCGCGCGGTGGCAAGGTCGGTCTCGCGCAGGGTAGCAATGCCCGAGCCGTTGGGCGCGCCATCGATCACGCTGCCATTCTCCGATACCGTGTTTTCGGCGATTGTATTGCCGCCGGTCTTGATGTAGATGCCGTGCTTGCCGCTTTTTGTGACCGTGTTGCCGGTGATCGTCGTGCGGTCGGAGCCGCCGAACAGGTACATACCATACAGGCCGCTGCCACTGATCGTGTTGTTCTTGACGATATTGCCGGTGCTTCCCTGCTCCAGCGTCATACCTTGTAGGTTATCGCGGAAGGTGTTCAGCTGGATCGTATTCGAGATCGAACCGACCACACGCAAGCCGTAGCCGTCGTTGCCCCAGGCTTCGTTGTTCTCCAGCAGGTTCAGGAACGAAGGCTCCTGCGGGTAGCGACTGTTCGGCGAGCCAGGGTCGAGCATGAAGCCATGGGCGCGGCGAATGTCGGTTCCAACCGTGTAGCGGTTGTTATACGATTTGTTGCCACGGAACACGAAGTTGTTGCAACCACGCGAGATGATAAACCCGTGGTTGCCATTCTCGAAGGCCTCGTTATTCTCGACCAGAAAGCGAGTCGAGAAATCGTGCGGGTCGAAGCCGTAGCCGATGTTATGATGAAACTTGTTGCCACGGAAAACCATGTCGCGGGCCTGGTAGGTGTAAATACCATAGTAGTTATTGCTGAACGTGCTGTTCAGCACCTGGCCAGTCACGCGCGTTAGCAGCACGCCGGGCTGCTCGCTGCTGTTGATGTCGCGCCAGGACACACCGTAGCTCTCACCATCAGCCGAGCCGAGGTAGCTCAGGTCGGCGTTTTTGATGTCCATACGCGCGTTGTATTTCGCCAGCAGATAACTGCGCCCGTTCGAAACATCGGTATCGACGGTGTTCTGAACTGGATCCCACGAGGTGATCTTGACACCATCGATTGTGACGACGCCGTTGTAGGTGCGCAGGGAAACAAAGCTCTTGTAGTTATAGGCCGCTTCGCCAGCTTCCGCGCGCGTGAGTTGAATATTTGCGCTCTGGCTGCGCAGCTTGAGCCACGCAACCGTATCAGTTGTTAGTGTCAGGGTCACACCACGGTTGACGAATAGACTGACATTCGACTGCCAGACCTTGTTGGTGGCGTCCTCAAGCACCAGCAACTCGGCGGTCGGGCTAATGACTTTGAGCGCGTCTCGGATGTTAGGCAGCGTGACGTTAGCACCAGGGCCGCTGATAAACACTGTTGTATCACCGTTCACGCCGGCACCGATGGTATAGGTAGCTAGGCTTCCGCCCACTACATTGCCGCCAAAAGGCGAGGTGTTGCCCGAGCCGTCGATCGCCAGCGCGGTGATCGCGCCCTCCTGAACATTATCGCCTGCGGGCAACGTGAAGCTCCAGTTGTCATTCGCGACTGCCGCGCTGCCTTTGTACACCTTGCCCTGGCCGCCGGTATCGCGATAGATCTCAACGGTTTTTGCACCAACCGCTGTGCCGCTGATGCTTGTGGCTTGAGGGTCGCCGGGGGCGATTATCGGCGCAGCCAGGTTCTTATTGCCGCCATCTGTGAGATTGATACCCTTGCGGCCATTAGCGGCAATGCTATTGTTTGTGATCTTATTGCGGTTGTCCGTAGACAGGCCTGTTCCACGTATCTGTACGCCGTCCGCGACGTTTGCATAGATTTGGTTAGCGGTCACCAAGTTCTCACGAGCGACACCATCAAAGCTGATGCCGTGCTCGCCATTGGCGTTGATGATATTCCCGCGAATCGTATTGTCGTTAGTCTTGATGTTGATACCACTCGCGCCATTGTCGCTAATGGTATTGTTCTCAATGACCGTTTTATCTGCACGCTCGTAGAGATAAATGCCGTATTGATCGTTCTCTATGATCTGGTTCCGGCGAATTGTATTCACGGTCGATGGACTATCGAAGGTGTCGCCTAGCGTTTGCGTAGCATTGATGCGAATACCCCGTGTGTTACGTTGTAGGACATTGTCTTCAATCAGGTTTCTCTCAGATTGAAAGACCACAATCCCATCACTATTGTTGTAGATGCTACTTCCACCAACAGTGTTATCATCACTACCACGGTTGAACACAACACCATGCTCAGCATTGTCGTAGATTTCCCCCCCGACGATTGAATTCTCGATCGAGCCTCGGGTCAGGTACACTCCATGTTTGCTGTTGGTGTGTATGTCGGTGTTCTCAACCATCAGACCGTACACGTTGTACAGATACAGACCAATGTAGTTATCGTGGATGTTACTGTTTTTGATCAGGCCGGTCGAGCTGGTGTTTTGAATATCTGCCACCGCACGGTCGCGCCAAGCCAGTCCCGGCTCCTCGTCGTTGCGCCCCAAGTGCGAGACTTCCGAGCTGCTGATATCAAGCCGCCCGCCAGCACGCGCTTCGATCGAGCTACGGCCATTCACGGGGTCGGTGTCGGCGCTGCCGCCAGCCCAGGAGTGAACCTTTACGCCATCTAGCTTCACTGCTCCGCCTTCTATGACAAGGCGAATCCCAGCACGCGCGCTTGTGCCGGAGGTGCTATCGAGCCGCAGTTCGGACACCGACGCACTGGTCACTTCAAGGCGAGCTGATTGATTGACGACCGTATCGACCGTGAGCGTCCAAACGGTGCCCTGATTACCAATTAAATCTGGGAAGCCCTGCGCGCTCAACTCCTGATCCACCTCGGGGAGGGAAATTGGAATCTTTGGTACCTCAGGCAGCGAAGCCTCGCCGATGTATACAACCTTGTTGAGCGCATCATAGGTCACGGGCACAGGTGATGCTGCCAGTGCAACATGCCCGGTTGATCCCGAGATCAGCCCGGTGCATGCTAGAACTACCGCCACAGGCAAGGCAAACCCACGCCCAATCAGCGAGCGGTATGGAACAATATGTGACATGACTTTTTCTTCCTTTAGCTTGCGGTAGCGGTCGCCGTAACCCGCGTATCTTGATCCGCTTCGCTCACGCGCTGAACCTTTCCATCGACCACGGCAACCGCCCGCGTCAGCCATTTGTGCTGGTTGATAGTGAACAGCGCATAGGCCTTGACCAGCGACATGTAGTAGGTCATGGCCACGAACAGCGGCAGAATCAGCCAGTCGGCTGGCTTACGCCGCAGGTGCGGCCAAACCTTAATCGCCCGGCTGACATGCCACCACAGCAGCAGCGCACCCACCAGGCTCCAGTGGCCAAGCGCAATCGAAAGCACAAGCACCACCGGGCCAACCAGCAGCGTGAATGGCGCAACTGTCTTGTCGATCAACATAAACGCCAGGTAGGGGTGTCGCCAGACCCAACCCTGCCACAGCGCACGCAGGTCGGAGCGGAAGCTGTTGCGGCTCCAGCGGATGCGCTGCTTGACAAAGCCCTTGAACTTGGGATTGAAGGTCGAATAGACCTGGGCGTCAAGCTGGTTCCAGGTGTTATAACCATTCTGGAGTACCAGGCAGGTGTAGCGCTTATCGTCACCACTCATGCAGTGCGTGCCCCAGAAGGTTTCGTTCAAAAATGGCTCGCGTAGGCTTTGCAGCAGTGTCGTGCGGTAGGCGGCGGTGCGGCCCGAAAGGCAGCTGACCGCGCGGCCCCAGCGCGTTGTCGCCGGCACTTCGTCGGCATAACGAATGTCCAGGTAAAAATCGGCCAGGCGCTCCCAAACGGTGGCGCGGTTGCCGTCGCTCGGATACATATTTTGGCGTGTGCCGACGCCGCCAATCTTGGGATCGATGAATGGCATCTTGATCTTTTTGAGCACATCCGGCTCCCAGATCACATCGCTGTCGACCAGCACCACAAGCTCAGTCGTCGTCGCGTCCACACCAGCGGCGAGCGCGGCACGCTTGCCTGGGATGTCGATCGGCAGAACCTCGATCTCGGCGTACTCCCTGGCGATCGCCATACAGGTTGTGTCCGTCACATCGATCACGGCAATGATCCGGTCGGGCTTGTTCGCAAGCCACGACTCGATCGCACGCCGGAACAGCACGGGATCCTCGTTATACACCGGCGTGATGATCGTCGCGGTGGTGTCAAAATCATTCTTAATCGGCCGGTAGAATAGGGCTGGAATCCGCTTTGCGAGCCACATGGCCCAGCGGAACAAGCCCAGCGCACCGATTGGGATAAGAAGTGCAGTGTACGAGAACAAACTCATAAAAAACTGGGATACTTCGGTCATTGCTTCTACTCCTTCTCGCGGCGAAGACGACGGTGCCGCCGCGCACACCATCGCCCCGCGCGTGCCTCTAGAGGACGATCTGCGTGTCCTGTCCAACCTCAAGCGCCAGTTCTACACCCTGGTCAGCCGACTCATCGCGAATCTGGATCGCTCGCAGCATCGCGTCGATCTTGTCGGGCGAGGCCACCGCAGGAACATGCGCCTGAAGCTGCTCGTTCACAGCGATGGTCGCCTCCAGCATGCGGTGCTCAAAGCCATGCTCGCGAACATAGTGCATAAAGGCCTCGGTGTCCTTCGGCAGGCAGGCACCGCCGTAGGGAACCCCACCGCGCGTACCGTAGAGCGGGTTCCACATGCTTTCGGCGCTGCGTGCCACCACCGCCCCTACCAAATGCCCGTCGATACCAAGCTGCTGACAGATCGTGTAGACCTCGTTGAAGTAGCTGATCTTGACGGCGTTGTAGATATTGTTGACATACTTGATCGTCTCGGCCTCGGTCGGCGTGCAATGGACGATCATCGCGCCAAACGGCTTGTACAGTTTGTCGAGTATCTCGGCTGTGCGCTGCTCCAACGTGCCCAGAATCGTAATCCAGGGCCGCGCGAAGTCCTGCTCATTCGTCACGGCGCGCAGGAACTCGGGGTTCATTGCTACGCCAAAACCTTCGCCAACACGCTTGCCGGAGGCCTGCTCGAGAATACGCGTGATCCGCTGTTCGGTCGTTGTGGGTGGCACCGTGCTGCGAACGACAACCGTGATGTAATTGTCGGTCGAGGCGATTCCGCGCCCAACGTCGAATGCAGCCGCCTCGATATAGTCGAGCACGATCTTGGCGTTGACGCTCGGCGTCGAAACTGCCAGCATAACCAGATCGACAGCGTTCCAATCGACATCTGCCGCCGTCATCGCGTCAAGGCCTTCTCCGCGTAGTCTCGCAATAGTCTGGGGGTTGATGTCAACGAAGCTGACCTTATGGCCCTTCTTGCTAAACCCTTTGCCCGTCGCCTGCCCGACCACTCCTGAGCCAACAATGACGATACGAAACATAACGATGCGCTCCTTCTATCCGTAGAATGACGATCAGCCAATTGTGGCTGAGCTTGCGACGCTACAGGCAAATGCCTGTGATACGGGCAAAGCACGATTAGACGCAGTGTAGCTGTGCGACAGCGGCCAGCTACTGGCAAAAGTAGAGGCACAAACGTCGTTGCCTACAGCAAGGCCACACCCGAAGATGTTGGGTGAGCGGTTGATACACACATAGAGTTCATTGGCTGAAAAGCACAGAACTGTTGCTACGCATCGTTGCGGAACAATAGATATGGCTCAAGCGTAACAGATGCTGTACCAGATAGGAGAGTAGTTGAAATGGTGCTCTCGCTACGCTTATTCAATTGATGGTGCAAGCAGTGGAAAGATGTAATAAAATGTTGCTTGAAAATAATCCACCATCGCCAATGATTCTCACCGCGTGTTAAACCGTCGCTTGCATATACCTTGTTTAGATATGTGTATATTAGCCCCGGTTTGTGATAAAGGCGTGAGCCGCCAAAGGAGTTTTATTACGAGGCTGTTATTGGTCTATACTTATGAAGTGCAAAATACGGGTTTATTGCTACCAGTACTAATAGAGTTCCGTCGCAGGTTACGCATTGCTTTGAGGCATGGCGATTCAGAAGCCATATTGCTATGAAGCCGCTTTCATTTCGCTTGTAGTGGGCCAAAAAAAATAACCTCCTTGTTTCAATCTTTGGCGCAAAGCGCAAAAAGACTGAAACAAGGAGGTAGCTATTTCACACTGCCGCAAGCGAGCTGTGCTACCTGCGTAGCTTCTCACGATTGAAGACAGGCGCTCCGCTACTCACGGTAGTAGCTTTCATTGCGGTCTTAAGTCTTGTTCATATTGTGTCAAGAACGGCGCTACCACAAGGGGTTTGGCAGCACAGCCCCCAGAAAAACCCCG
>JACMIM010000505.1 GCA_014381165.1 Roseiflexaceae bacterium | reverse complement strand
CCCCGCGCGGGGGGGCTTCTTACCCACCCCCCGGGGCTTCCCCCGCGCGGCTGCTGGTACAATACCAACTCTATGGTGGTGAATATGAGCGAAAACCCACGCCAGCAGTTGCTGCTTGAGCGGGTGCAGGAAGACGAACGGCTACGGGGCGATCTCGAGGGCGAAGCGGCGGCTAGCCTGGTTGCCTGGGCCAGTGATAAGGTACGCGCCGCCAGCAACGACCCAGCCCGCCCTGACGCAGAGGTCGAGGCGGATGTCCACACAATCCGCGCGACGGCCCGCCAGATCGCGCGGAGCGGCGTGCTCGACCCGCAGCAGGTCGTTGTTCAGGCCGAGGTGGCGCTAACGGCCGCCGCCGCTGTGCAGCCGCAAGCAGCAGGTTCTCCTACGCCAACTCAGGCCGAGGCGGCGCTAACGGCCGCCGCTGTGCAGCCGCAAGCAGCAGGTTCTCCTATGCCAACTCAAGTTGAGGTTGGAGTACCACGCGAGATACGCAGAAGCGGTTGGCGGCTCGGCGAGCGCCTGCGCCGCTGGTTCACACGAAAGGATTGATACATGGCGCGCAAATCGTCTCGTCGCTCCACAACGCGCCGCACGTCCACGGGACGCCGCACCGGGCCGCTCTCACCATCGACCTTTGTGTTGGTACTGGCACTGATCGCCGTACTGTGGCTGTTTGAATCTGGCCGCCTGGATAGCTGGTTTGGCATCGAGGATGAGCCAGCGCCAACCGCGCAGACTGGCAGCCTGCAAGTCTACGTTACCACGCCGACATTGGTCTACCCTGATCGGCGCGCGCAACGTGGCAATTCGCCGCTACTGGATGCCGTCCTGGCTGATCTCGCCATGGTTCGCAGCAGTGTCGATCTAGCTACCTTCGATCTCGACCTCCCACAGATTACCGACGCGCTGATCAGCGCCAAACAGCGCGGTGCCGAGGTGCGCGTGATCGTCGACAGTGAAAACCTGGAAACGCCCGAGGTGGCACAGGAGACCGGGCGGCTTGAGGATGCAGGCATTGGCGTGCGCTTCGACGACCGCTCGGCATTCATGCACAACAAGTTCCTTGTGATCGACAGCAGCATTGCCTGGACGGGATCGTGGAACCTGACTGAGAACGATACGTTTCGCAACAATAACAACATGCTCCGGCTTGACAGCCGCGAGATCGCACTCAACTATTCAAACAAGTTTGCACAGATGTTCGCTGGAGCGTTTGGCAGCAAGAAGGAAAGCAATTCGCCATTTCCCGAGGTGCAGGTTGGTCAAACACAAGCAGTCACGCTGTTCGCACCGGAAGATGGTGTGGCGCAGTATGTGCTCGAACGCATTGACAATGCTCAGCAGAACATTCGCTTTATGGCATTCTCATTCACTTCGGACGAGATTGGCGCTGCCATGATCCGGCAGCGCGAGCAGGGGATTCCAGTCCAAGGGGTTTTCGAGGCGCAGAATGCAGGTGGTAGCGGCTCTGAGTACGGCGCACTTCTAAGCGGAGGTGTCGATGTTCTTGAAGACGGTAGCTGTTACATTATGCATCACAAGACAATTATTATTGATGATCGTATTGTCATCACTGGCTCGTACAACTTCACGGCCAGCGCAGAAGATAGCAATGACGAAAATCTTCTGATCATTGACGATCCAGCAGTTGCGGAGATGTACATACAGGAGTTCAACCGAGTTTTCACGCAGGCGCAGAACCCCACACGCTGCGGCTGATTCGTATGTGTAGAGGTTTATCTTTTGGTCGCAGATGCCGTGCCAAGCAACAGTAGGTGATTTGAAGCTTTTCGGCTTTGAACCACCTACTGTAATGATCGGCCTAGATTTCGCTCTTCTTGCGTCGCCCGCGTCGTTTGGGCGAGACTGGATGTTCATCTACATTTACTGCCGTGCGGTTGCGTGCTGAAGAAGACATTGGTAGACTATCTTGATCATCGTCTGCTTCCGACCATTCATCGGGCGGCGTGCTACCATCATTGGCGACAACGCGGAAACGTAGTGTGTCGCCTTTTGTGCGCCTGAACTCAAGCGCGACATCACGGCGCAATGACGCGGCCTTTAAGCGGTTGCGCACCGTAATTCGCTTCTCGCCCGCTTCTAACTCGGCCTCGCCATAGTCGCCAATATCATACCCTTCGAGGAATGTGTCATACTCCTCC
The DNA here is from genome assembly GCA_014381165.1 of Roseiflexaceae bacterium. Lineage (GTDB taxonomy): Bacteria > Chloroflexota > Chloroflexia > Chloroflexales > Roseiflexaceae > JACMIM01. The sequence goes on along the minus strand of JACMIM010000505.1, from coordinate 6,106 downwards.
TCAACAATTTTGCGCTGGCTCTTATTTCCGCCTTCAAGCGAACGAACTTCCTCAACACTCAACTTACGTACCTTCGGCATTGATTAGCTCCTTTGTGTATAGTTGCCCTCTCTTTTTATAGTACGCGATGATTTAGTTTTTTGCAAGCGATCATAGACCAATAGCGCTTTCTGCGCTGTTTGGTCTTTGTTACTGGCGGCTTGGCTATGTTTCTGCTGTTTTGGCAACTTCCCTACCAAAACAGCAGAAAGCGATGTGCGGGTTCTACAAGAGTGCTAGCGTGCGTAAATCGGCTGGGGTTGCACTGCCGTCGCGCACCCGCTCGGCAATCGCGTCGGCGGTGGCGTGATCGAGTTCGGCAAGCGTGGGAGCCTCTGGCACCGAAAGCGTGAGGGCTGGCTCGTCATCGCCGAGGACTGCGGCATATGGTGCGCTGGAAAAGCCGCGCGGCAGATCTCCGTGCGCCAATGCGATCACGGCCTCGCGCACGGCGCGGTAGAGTGGCAGATCGCCGTGTTTTAATCCATTTCCATAGTACACATGTGCGCCGGGCAGCGCTATCACCGAGGCGAGCGGCACCGTGCCGTCGCCATCGCCGGTGCCGCCAAAGCGAAAGCTGGTGCTGGTGTCACGGTCGACCGTCAACCCGACATAGGTTGGCAGGTTGTAGCCGGCGATAATTGTCACGGGTACTGGCAGTTCGGCGTCGGGATCGGCGGCGGCATAAGCGCTGCGTGAAGCGTCGAGATGTGTGCGGCTCAACTGTTCAAGGCCGTAGTAGCTGGGGTCGAAGAGATCGCGCTCGCCCTCAAAGGGATACGATAGCGCCGAGGCAGAAGGAAATGCGCTGCGCGGGGCTGGCAGCATCGCATACAGGCCCGGGCACGAGCGTGTGAACGCGAGCGGATCGTTCGCGGGGTTGATCTTCTGCACCATCTCGACCATTCCACCAACCGAAAGCATGCTTTGCAGCGCGGAGAACGAGCCATAGTTCGGTGTGCCAAGCTGTACGAGCATGGCCACACGCTCGCGGGCTTCGTCGGGATGACTTGTGCAAAAGGCGCGCGCGACCAACCCGCCCATGCTGTGGCCAACCAGGTAGATCTTTCGCCCATGCTGGCGGTACAGATCGGCGACGAGCGTGCGCAGGCGGGCAGCGGCAAGTGCAGGAGTGCGCCGCCAGTCGTAGGCGAAGCTATGCAGTTCGCAGCCGCCAGCGATGCGTAGGTGCAGCTGCATCAGAAGGTAGTGGGTCGGCAGCAGCCCGGCTGGCCGAATGCTCGCCCCTGGCTGGTCGCGTTCGCCGGTCGAATCGAGCGTGAGCAGTGGCAACTTGCCCGCAACCAACGCCAGTGGGTTGATCCAGATTAGCCCGGTATCGCCAGTCGTATTCGCCAGCAGCGAGCCGGTCACGCCGGGCAGCAACACCACGATCGGGCGATCCTCGCCTAGTGTCATCGCAACTTCGGCCTGGGCGAGCTGCTCAAGCTCGGCGGCTCCACGCGGGCCAAAAACTGCGTGCAAATCGTCGGATACTGCGCCGCTAGCGATCTGCTGCTCAAGCAGGTCGAGCGGTGTCGTGCTGAGGCGCTCCAGGCTGGCCGATGGATCGTTGATTGCCACGAGCATGCTCCTTTCGATTGGGCGTGTACATAATCAGAATGTCATCGCATATTCAGCATCAATTCAGAAGTGTTTGGTATAATTCGCCAATTGCGCGCAGGGTTTAGAGTTCTTTATGGTAGAACGATTCGAGGAGTTCAATTCGTATGCAAGAATCGACGACGCCGAACACGGCCCGGATCAGCATTGGTGCCCGGCCTACAGCCGCTATTTTTGCTATTGTAACGCTGATCGGCTGTGTCGTCTTCAGCATTATGGGCTATTCTCAGGCCGTTGTGATGGGAATTGTTCAGGGCCTTGGCGAATTTCTGCCAATTTCGTCCTCGGCACATCTCATTTTGGTGCCCTGGCTGTTTGGATGGGAGGGCAATGGCCTTGATTCACTGACATTCGATGTGGCCTTGCACATCGGCACGCTGATCGCAGTGGTGGCCTATTTCTGGCGCGATTGGCTGAGTCTTGTTCAGGCGGCACCAGGCCTCGCGCGCTGGAGCTTTGGCGCAACGCGGGGTCGCCCCGGCGCGCTCGGATCCTCGGAGCGTCTACTGCTGTTTGTCGTGATGGCGACGATTCCCGGCGGCATCCTTGGCCTGCTGCTCAAAGACTATGTCGATGGAGTATTTCGTTCGCCACTGCTGATCGCATGCACGCTGCCAATTCTTGGTGTGCTGCTGTATGTAGCCGACCGCTACCGGCCGCAGCAGCGCACGATCGACCAACTGACCTGGAAGGACGCGTTAGCCATAGGTGTGGCGCAGGGTTGCGCGCTGATTCCCGGCATCTCACGCTCGGGCGCAACCATGACCACGGCGCGCTTTATGCAGCTCGACCGAAACGCCGCTGCGCGCTTCTCGTTTCTGCTTTCTGCGCCGATCACTGCTGCCGCTGTGCTATCCGAAGCCCGCAACATCCTTGCGATCAGCCCAGCAGAGGTCGGTACATTCGTGGTTGGCGTGCTGGTTTCGGGCGCGGTTGGCGCGCTGGCCATTCACTTTCTGCTCGACTACATTCGTCGGGCCGGCTTTGGTATTTTCGCAGGGTACCGGGTGGCGCTGGCGCTGGTGATCGTGGCGGTATGGTTTGCACGGTAGCGCAATACAGCGGGCTGATTGGCTTGACGAATAGCAGGCGAGCACGTACAATTGCGGCATGTGCGGGAGTGGCGTAGTGGTAACGCGAGAGCCTTCCAAGCTCAAGTCGCGGGTTCGATTCCCGCCTCCCGTACCACCTTGGGTCTACCACGTTGAGCTTCCGAGGCCCCCGCATGGTAGGCCGTGGCAACTTCGCCCGGATTGAAGACAGTCTACACTGTCCTCAATCCGGGCTTTTGTTTTCCCGCCCGGTTCTGCTCCCCCAGGAAAGAATCGTAGTAACTACTCAGGGGGGGCCGCACTTGCGAGGGTTTGGGGGCCTGCGGCCCCGCCAAGCCACCCCCTGAGTGATTACGAATCGTATAACTAAAAGCTGTATGATATAGTGCGCGGGTCGATTACCCAGGACATGCAAGGAGGCGTATGAAGCACATTGGCTGGTATTTTCTCACAGCGCTGCTCGGTGTACTAGCGTGCGCGTGTGTGGGTGCGGCTTCGGCGCGGCCAGCCGAGTATTCGCCTCACGCGGACACCGTGTGGTCTGCATCACAGTTGGCTGTGTTCAGCGAACCCGCTGTCTTCTTACCGTTTGTCAACAAGCAGCCAGTTCCAACTGATGGAGTGCCGGGTGGGCTGGTGCTGCCAATTGAGGTGCTTGGTGCGAACGGCATCAGCCGTGCTGTCACTGTCGATATCGCCAAGGGTGCCAGTGCAGTCACACTTTCGCTGCAGATTCACGGCCTGACCTACCAGAACAAGGCCAGTGTTCGGATCAACACTGGTTCGTGGGTACCATTAAGCAATGCAACTCCGGGCCTTGCAATCGCCGCGCCAGGACGCTTCTACGGCGGCATCGGCGGCGGGTTTCAAACGCTTACCCTTTCGCTGAAACTGCTACAAGGCGCGGTCGTTGATGGGCAGAATACGCTTGCCTTTCGCTTCAATCAGACCGATGGGCGCTCGATTGGTTTTCGGGTACTGCGCTTCAATGTGCTCGACCCGCAAGGTCGTTCGCTCATCCCCGAAACGGCGTTCGGGCAGGAAAACCCGAACAGTTGGCAGCCGCCGCTTGCTGCCGCCGCCGACATCGCCGCAGGCGAACAGTTGTGGCGCGAGGTGTCGCTGCTTCAGAACCCCGGCGGCGTAGCAATCAAAGCGCGCTGCATGGACTGCCACGCGCAAGATGGTCGCGACCTCAAGTATTACAACTACTCGAACCATTCGATCGTCGAGCGTTCGAAGTTCCACGGGCTGACGCAGCAGCAGGGCGAGCAGATCGCCAGCTACATCCGTGCGATTACATTCCCCAATCCAGGCCGTCCGTGGAACCCGCCATTCCAGCCAGGGCCAGGGCTTGACACGAAGCCCGCTGTCGAGTGGGCAGCCGGCGCAGGTATTGCGTGGGCGCTCGATCGCGACGCCGATATGGAGCCGTACCTACCAGGGGGTGGCAGATCGAAAACCGCCTTAATCGATGCCAATCGCCGGATGCTGACCGTCAACCGTCGCGAGATGCCGGTGTCGATCCAGTTTCTTGACTGGAACCACTGGTTGCCGGAAACACACCCGATCGATGCCGTGGGCGCTACAGCCTTCAACGCCCATGGTGCAAAGACGTGGTTCGATCAAATTCGGCAGGGGCTCAACGGCCAGCGCGGCATGTCACAAGCTGAATACATCGTTCGGCATTGGCGCGGCGATATGGACCGCTGGAAGAATTTCGTGAACGGCGATGACGAGCGCGACCACCCCACGATTTCGATGGTGATCGGCACCGATACGCCTGAGCAGTACGCTGCGGCATATGCCGCTAATCTGTGGAGCGGCGTCAAAGTCTGGGAACTCATGCACGAGTTTGACTTGCACGAGGCAAACTACCAGTTCTATGGTACGCAGGGCGAACAGCGCTCGTGGCACTCCAACCGTTTGATGTTCAACCTGGCACCACATATTCTCTCCAGCGATAGTGAGAACAAGCTGGCGCACCGTGTGGTGTTCGACCAAACACAACCAGTGAATGATTGGAAATTTCTGAGCGACGTATGGTATGAAATGTCCATGATCTTGGGAGGCGGGGCGCGTGGCTCGTACCGGGGCGGCCACCACGATAACGACTGGAAGTACCTATGGTATTTTATTGGCGATGGTCAGGGCCATGTTGGTAGCGAGGTCGAGCGTCATCGGCCCATGCTTGGCCTGGCGATGAGCTATAAAGCCATCCAGGAGAACGATTCGGGCTTTGGCCCCGCTGGTCCGGGCACCAACAGTGCCAGCCACAACTCATGGTGGGGCTTCAATCTCCGCGAAGGCCGCCCCGAAATCGGCCAGATTTTTCGCGCCGACTGGCCGCACCATACTCCGGCACAGGCGAAACCGCTGCTCCAGCCGCTGTTTGCCGCCTGGGTCGAGAAGCTTGCCGCGTTCGACGCTGATCAATGGGACATTGTGAGCGACGAGTTCAACCGTTCGCGCCAGTACGTGTGGGACAGCTCGGATCAGAATGAATCGTACCCGGACACCCTGCGTAGTTCGATTATCACCCTACGCGCCACGTACCAAGCCGACGAAGGCTTGCTGACCGCGCTTGCCGATGTTGGCAAGCATATCTACCCCGAGAACGATTGGGACAGCTTGAAAGTGCCAGTGACCACAACAATCGCCGTTCCAGGCGGGCTTGCAGCAACTCCTGGGGTCGAACGGATTATGTTGCGCTGGAATACGGTGCCGGGCGCGACCTCCTACAATGTCAAGCGTGCTGACCAGCCTGATGGAGTATTTCGCACGGTCGCCGTCGCAGTCGATGGCACCAGTTACACCGATACGCTGCTTGTGCCGGGCCGCACCTTTTTCTACGCTGTGTCGGCTAATCAGCATCGTGCGGTGACGGCACAATCAATGCCTGTTGCGGCTGTTGCGCGCACCGGGCTTGTTGCACACTGGAAGTTCAACGAAAGCGAGGCGACGCTGCTGCAGGATAGTTCGACCAGCGGGCTGCGCGCCGAACGAATCGGCGATGTGACGCATGTCGAGGGCAAGAACGGCAGTGCCATGCAGTTTGGCACACGCAGCTTTGTAAGCGTGGATCAAAATCTTGCGCGCTGGACGCTTGGCAGCTACACGCTGACCGCGTGGGTCAAGACCAGCGGGCGCGGGCAGGCCGATTTCAACGAAAGCACGCCAGCACTCACTGGCGCATGGCAAGACCCTGCTGCGCCGGATTCGCTCGACGCGGGCGCACCGCTGCATATCGTGGGCGGGCTTGATGACACTGGGCGCATTGGGGTAAGCTATACGTATGCTGGCCAGATCGTGCGCTCGTCGCAGCCGATTAACGATGGGCGCTGGCACCACATCACGATCATCCGTGACGGCGCAAGTGGCGAGGTGCAGAT
>JACMIM010000504.1 GCA_014381165.1 Roseiflexaceae bacterium | reverse complement strand
TACCCCACCCATTATGGTGGCTCGCCCTGCGGCGGCAAAGGCATGAGCGGCAAACCCAGCAGCACGATCGGCTATGAGCGGCGCTACAACCCACTCCTTGGCGCGTCAAATCTGGCCGCGTTCCAGGCGCTGCTCGACGAAACGCCACGCTCGGCGATTGATGCGATATTGCATAATCGCAACACCAACCGGGGCGAACTGCCGCTGCCCGCAGGCTATGGTGAAATACGTGCCGAGCTGGGCGCAATCCGCGCCTTCACGCTGCAACAAGCCAGCGCACTGCTACGCGATGGCACAGCGCTGATCGACCTCCGCGATCGGCTAGCCTTCGCTAGGTGGCACCCGGCTGGCGCGTTGAGCACCAGCTACAGCCGCGAGAGTTTGGCTGGCCGAGTCGCAGCGCTCGCTGCCGCCGAAACACCCTTGCTGCTTTTTGCCGATTGGCCATTTCTGGCCCGCTACGCTGCCAGTTTGCTGACAGCCGCAGGGCGCAATCCCATCTACGGCTTTGTCGACGCGACGCCGGAGCAGTGGCAGCAGGCCAGCCTGCCAGGTACACAGCTCGACGTGTTGAGCGTCGATCAGCTCCACCAGGAGGTGATGGCGGGCACGGCGAGCATTCTCGACGTGCGGGCGCCCTTCGAGCTAGCACAGGGCGCGATCCCCGGTGCTCAAGCTATTCCTTTTGACGAGCTGCGCGAGCGGCTGCATGAGCTGCCAGGCCATCGGCGGCTTGTGGTGGTTTGCGAAAGCGGCATCCGGTCGGTTGGCAGCGCCAGCCTGCTTGCCCGCCAGGGCTTCGGTCAGGTCGCTGCGGTAGCTCCACAGGGAATGAGTGAGTATCTGAAGCGCCATCCAGCTGAGTAGACAGCACTCTTCTTCGACAATTATCTATACAATTATCTATGGTGGGGACACGCGAAAGCCCTTGCGAAACCAGCAGAACGCGCTACAATACCGAGCTAGCTACGCATGCGTATGTACGATACTGGAGGCCTCGATGACAGAGCGACAAGGAACATACACCATTCCGGCCCGGCTGTTTCTCACCCCAGAGCAGCGTGCCAAACTGGATCAGCTCACGCGCGTCGAGCGAGTCGATATTTCAGAACTAGTCACGAATGTCGTGGGCACGTATTTGGATGGGCTACCAGCGCCTGAGATAGTGCCGAACGCTAGCACTGAGCGCAGCGCGGACACGCGCAAGCGGCGCGCCGAGTTGGCCCGCCTGCGCGCTCGCCGCGAGGCTGCAGGTGCGGCTGCGCCGGCTTGGCTTAGTACCTACATAGCCGACATCGAGGCCGAGTTGCGTCAGGCGGAATAGCTCTACTGCCTTGGCGACTTCAACCTGCGGCAGCATGGGAAATCTAGCTCTTTTGTTTCGTATTTTGATGCGAAGCACCAAAATACGAAACAAGTATCAAGTATTTCCTTGACCGCTAATCTTCCCATAAGGCCTGTCAGCGGAAGAAGATCAGCACGAGCACGAGCGCCAACGCTAGCAGCGCGATCGCGCCGTACAGCAGCGCGCGCTCGGCGTCGAACAGCGATAGGTCGCCGCGCACTTCGTCCTTGGCACCGATCAGCGCCAAGCTGTGTTGGCGGCCTTTGAGCTGGTAGTCGATCTCGGTGACAGGCGTGCCGCGAATGATCAGCTCGGCTGCGATCAGGCGTGAATCGGGGCCGCCGCCATTGATCACCGATTCCAACAGCTCTTTGAGCGGCGCGATTTGATACCAGCGCGGCGCGTAGGCGTCGATCGGCTGGCGGAATACCTCCTGGGCCTGGGTCTGCACCGCGAGCTTCTGGTAGTCGGCCACGTCGTCCTCGTTGAAGAAGGCTCGCCCCTGGCGCGACCATGTGAAGGTCTTTTCCTGCAACAGCTGCCCCGCAGCCTCACAGCGTGGGCATGCCACCTTGCCATAGCCTTGGCAGACGCCACAGCTGGCCGCAAATGCCTCGCTGCGTGCGCTGCCATCGGCCTCCTTGATTCGCCGCGTCTTCTCCACCGTGCCCTTGCCAGCGCACTGTTTGCAGATCACCTGAGTGACACCATTGCACTCGCCGCAGCTCATGATCTTCTGTGATCCGGCGATCACCATCACCTCGGCGGGCGCGTCTACGAAACCGTCCAGTTCCGGCACTGGTACCTCCCACAGTGCCAGTTCAGCGAACTGCGGATTAATCGGTTCGCCTTTGTACACGCGCTCGCGCGTGACCAGTTTGGCCCGCGTTTCGTAATGCACCCGCAGCTCATACGCATACAGGTTGTAGCTGACAATTTGCTCGGGCTGAACGACCTGGCCAAGCGCCGGTTTGCGCAGAAAGCCCTGGCGGCTCCAGCGGTCGAGCGTGCGACGAAGCGCCCCGCTGCGATGCAGCGCGTCGGCGCGTGCGCGTGATTTACCAAGGAACTCGTGGTCGATCAGATCCCCAATCACCGATTCGACCGGGTTTTCCAGCCACTCTGCCGTGGTCTCCCAGCGCGATTCTTCCATATCATCGGTGCTGGCGTCGATCTGGCGGCGTAGCGACTGGCGCAGCGCGGTGGCCGCTTGCTCGGCGTTGGCGAAGCGCTGGCCAGGCTGCACCGAGAGCAACCGCCGGATGACGCGATCGGCACCGGCCAGTGTGGGATCGCGATCGGCTTGGGCCTTGATCGGCTGGCCCGCCGCTGGCGGCAGTTCGCCGCTAATCATGGTGTAAAGCAGCGCACCTAGGCTGTACAGATCCGAGGCCGGGCGCAGCTCACCGCCCGTCAGGCTTTGCTCTGGGGCCGAGTAGGCCGTCAGATAGTCGGCCTCCTCGATACTCGAAAGGTCGGGTGTGTCAGGCGCGTGGGCTAGGCTGAAGTTGGTTAGGTAGGCAATGCCTTGGGGCGTCAGCGTGATATTTTCTGGCCGCACATCGCGATGCGCAACCGACTGCTGGTGCATGTAATCTAGTGCTGCGCCAAGCTGGCTAAACACGCGCAGCGCCAACAGCGGGTCGAGCGGTGCTTCGGCCAGCACAGCGTCAAGCGGTCGCCCATCGATACGTGGCGTGACAATATAATCGCCATAGCGTTCGTCGTGCCCCGCATCGATAACAGGCAGAATATTTGGGTGGCTCAAGCGTGCAGCCAGGCGGGCCGCAAGCTGAAAACGGCTGGACGAGACCCAATCGGTACGGCGTAGCATATGCACATCGACTGGCCGGTCAAGCGTCAGGTGCGTGCCACGGTAGATCGTTGCCAATTCATCCTGCGCGATACGCTCGGCAAGACGGTAATTGAGCAGTTCGCGCGGCTCGCCGGGGGCACGAGCACTTGGGCTAGATGTGGTTTTTGTGCGTGATCGCGCGTTGGCCGACATGAGCGTTCTTTCCCCCGTGGTTCGTCAACGCATCAAGTATAGCGGCCCGTCCGCCCGCGTGCAAGTGTGAACGTCTGTTTGAGTGTGATACGTCACGATGCGCACATGCCTGATCCGGCGCTTCAGCGCCGGGTCATCGGCTGGGTGACGCATAAAGAAGTATCGATGTGTCGATGTATTATCGCACATTTGTTCTAAAATTGCAAGTCTTGACGTTATGTGGCGACCGTGCTATCATCCCGCTGCAACGAGGCACGCTTCGTTCAACGTCTCGCCCTGGCCATGTGTGAAGACGCATTGTTGCGCCGATCCGACGGGCCGTGGTGTGCGACAGCCGACCAATGCGCCGACTGCCCGGCGCTTTTTTGTGTGCATTATCCCCCGCGCGGTGCTACCCGGTGCGGGCGTGTCAAAGGCAGGGTAGCATGTATGATCACGCAGCTCAAGCATCTGCTGGTCGGGAAACCGCTTGACAATGCGGCCCAGCAGCACCAACGTTTGGCAAAGCCAATCGCTCTCGCCGTTTTCTCCTCGGATGCGCTTTCCTCGGTTGCCTACGCCAGTGAAGCAATACTTGGCGTCCTGATTCTGGTTGGCTCCACGTCGCTTTCACTGGTCGTGCCGATCTCGCTCGGTATTGTTGTGCTGCTGGCGATCGTAGGCTTCTCCTACCGGCAGACGATTCACGCCTACCCGAACGGCGGCGGCGCATATATCGTAGCCCACGATAATCTTGGTAAAACGCCTGGGCTGATTGCGGCAGCCTCGCTGCTGATCGACTATGTGCTGACGGTCGCTGTGTCGATCTCGGCGGGCGTGGCCGCGCTGACGGCGCTTGCAACCACCTGGGGATTCACAGATCTGGAGCGCTACAGTGTCGATGTTGCGCTGGTGCTGCTTGCGGTCGTTACGCTGATTAATCTGCGTGGCGTCAAAGAAAGCGGCGTGATCTTCGCCATTCCCACCTACATGTTTATCGCCAGCATGACCGCGCTGATCACGATTGGTGTCGGGCGTATGTTTCTTGGCGGCGTCCAGCCGATTGTGCCGGCAGAGTTGCCCGCTGCAACCGAAACCTTAGGCATCTTTCTGCTGCTGCGCGCCTTCTCGGCGGGATGCACCGCGCTGACCGGCGTGGAGGCGATCTCGAATGGCGTGCCAGCCTTCCGCAAGCCAGAGGCGCACAACGCTGCGACGACACTTCTGTGGATGGTCGGCCTGCTCGGCGTCATGTTCTTCGGCATCAGCTTTCTGGCCAACCACTACGGCGCTGTCCCACGCGAGGGCGTGACCGTCGTTTCGCAGATCGCGATTGCGGTAGTTGGCACCGGCCCGGCTTTTCTGTTTATTCAGGTGGCAACCGCGCTGATTCTGGTGCTGGCCGCCAACACTGCCTTCGCCGATTTCCCGCGCCTGGCCAGCCTGCTTTCGAGCGATCGGTTTCTGCCACGCCAGCTCTCGCAGCGCGGCGACCGGCTGGTTTTCTCGAATGGGATCATCGCGCTGAGTGTGTTCGCTGCCCTGCTGATCATTGTCTTCCAAGCGCATGAGCAGGCCATGCTGCCGCTGTATGCTATCGGCGTGTTCATCTCCTTTACACTCTCGCAGTTTGGCATGGTCGTCCACCACCGTCGGATCAAGGAGGCAGGCTGGCAGCGTGGGCAGATTATCAACGCGGTCGGCGGTGTTCTGACCTCGATTGTGCTGCTGGTGCTGCTGCCGATTCTGGTGGTAATCTTTCAGTCCATCCGCCAGCATTACAGCGATGTCGCGGCCCAACTCTCGCTAGAGCAGAAACCGTGTATCGAGGCTGTGCGCCGCCACACGGCGCTGGTGCTGGTCTCAGGCATGCACAAGGGTGTCATTCCCGCGCTCCAGTATGGCCTTTCGCTGGCTCCCGACAATGTGCAGGCGGTCTATATCGATATGGAGCCGGAATCGACCTGTCGCTTGCAGGCGAAATGGGAGCAGTGGGGCTGCGGCGTGCCGCTGGTCGTCGTTCCTTCACCATATCGCTCGCTGCTGCGCCCGCTGCTAAATTATATCGATGAAGTCGACCGGCTGTATGAGGATGATGTGCTGACAATCATCATGCCGGAGTTCATCCCCTCGCGCTGGTGGCAGCACTTGCTGCACAATCAGACGGCGCTGTTTATTCGCACGGCGCTGCTGGTTCGGCGTGGGCGCGTGGTGACAAGCGTACCATACCGGCTAGAAAAGAAGATTGGGTAAGCGGTCTACGGCTCGACATCGCGGGTGCGCCCGCGCACAGCCCAGCAGAACACGAGCGCGCCGATCATTGCGCCGATCAGGCTGGTGAAGGTGACTGAATTGGTCGCCGCATGCGGCACACCATCGCCGACAATCCCGCCAATCAGCCCACCGAGCGCACCAACCAGTGGGGCACCGCGGGTCTGCGGCTGCCGCAGAGTGGTGCCAAGCGCTTTGCCCATCACGAGGCCAATGATTACACCTATCAGCGGCCAGATCAGATACGCCATCGAACACCTGCCTTTCTATCTCTTGTAGGAGTTACGCGGTTGCCCAAAAGTTTTCATTTCGTCTGCGGCGGGCAACGAACTAACTCATCATTGTTTCGTTGTTTGGTGC
>JACMIM010000503.1 GCA_014381165.1 Roseiflexaceae bacterium | reverse complement strand
TGCCCGCTGCGGGAACAATCTGCCCCGCCGTACCATCAAGCCCGTCCTAGCCTGAAACATCCAGGCGAGCGTGCAAAAAGGACGCTCGCCTGCTGTAAACTATAGGAGAATCTTCGTGTCGCTGCTTACACAAACCTTTGTCCCATATCGCCAAGCCGTTGTTATTGGAGCCAGCGTTGCAGGTCTGGTGACCGCGCGCGTGCTCGCGAATCATTTCGACCGCGTGGTGCTAATCGAGCGTGACCGTTTCCCCGATGGGGATGGGCCACGCAGCGGCACGCCGCAAGGTCATCACGCGCATATCCTGTTGGCCCGTGGGCGAGAACTGCTCGACGAGCTGTTTCCCGGTTTGCAAGCCGAGTTGGCCGCCGCTGGTGCACCCTTGATGGATTTCACCGGCGATGTCGCACAACTAGCGCCGGTTGGTTGGCTCATGCGTGCTCCTTCTGGGCTTACCACCTACGCCGCCAGCCGCCCGCTGCTTGAGACACGTCTGCGCGCACGCGTGCTAGCCGACTCACGTATCACAATTCGCGAAGGCTGCGACGTGGTTGGCTTACTGGGCGACCACAACCGACAGGTCGTTGGGGTGCGCGTGCGGAACCGTCCTACGGAAGCGGGGCAGCACGCCGACGACGAAAACCTGCTTGCGGCCCTGGTTGTTGATGCGAGTGGCCGAAGTTCACGGACACCCGCTTGGCTACACGAGCTTGGCTACCCGATGCCGACTGAAACGGTGGTAAATAGCCATCTCGGCTATGCCTCCGCCATCTTTATGCCAAGCGCTGGCTTTCAAACATCTTGGAAAGGCATGTATGTGCAGCCCGCGCCTCCAACAGATAAGCGTGGTGGTGTTATTTGGCCGGTCGAAGGTGGGCGATGGGTGGTAACACTGCTTGGCATGGGGCGGGACTACCCGTCGACCAACGAGGCAGCATTTCTGGCCTTTGCAAAGAGTTTACGTACGCCATTGTTCTATGAAGCCCTTCAGCAGGCGGAGCGTCTTTCTCCCATAACAGGTTTTCGCGCCACAGAAAATCGCCTTCGACATTATGAACGTATGGCATCCTGGCCTGATGGGTTTGTGGTGCTTGGCGACGCCGTTTCTGCATTCAACCCCGTGTATGGGCAGGGCATGACGGTAGCGAGTATGAGCGCTGTATTATTGGATCGCTGCCTCGCTATGCAGCGCCGACGTTTGGGCGACAGCGCACTGGCCCAGGTGAGCCGCCACTTTCAGCAGCAGCTCGCGCGTAGCAATGCCACGGCATGGACACTCGCCACGGGGCCAGATCTACGTGCGCCCGACACCGAAGGAACGCCGCCAAGTTGGTTTGACCGCATGATGTACCGCTACCTGGATCGGGTCTTTGTCCAGGCAACGCGCGATGCTGAGGTAGTCAATCGGCTGTTTCACGTACTCCACCTCAGTACATCGCCTAGCGCCCTCTTTCACCCACGTATGGTGGCGGCGGCACTGCGCGGCACGCCCGATATGCGTGTTCAGCCAACAACAGCGCCTCAAGGCTAAGCCTGGAAACATGTTTTTAGTATCAATAGAGCTACACGGAAGGCACGCGAGATCGAAGGCGCTTAACTGAAGGTGGTAAGACGAGCGTTTTCGTGCGCGCTCGCCCGCCCTGTAACAACGAAAACATCATGACGAATCTCATGGACAGTCTGTTGGCATCGTTCTTTCAGTCTGTTTCGTTCGACCACGGCCAGAAGCCTCAGTACGCGCGCCTGTACGATCTGTTCATTCCGAACGGCCTGCTGATCAAGAACAGCATGGCTACGCCGGAGGTGACAACCGTTCGCCAGTTCATTGAGCCGCGCGAGCAGCTGGTGTCTTCGGGGCAGCTGACGGCCTTCAAGGAGATCGAACTTGCCGCCATCACCGAGGGCTTCGGTAATGTCGCGCATCGCTGGAGCACCTACGAAAAGTCGGGTACACAGAATGGCGCGGCGTTCACGCTCCGTGGCATGATTTCCACACAGTGTATTCTGACTCCGCTGGGCTGGAGAATCAGCGCGATGGCTTGGGACGACGAGCGTGCTGGATTGACAATTCCAGCGCGCTATGTGCCCGGCGGGCGCGCTGTCGCGCCATAGTGTATTCGCTGGTTAGCAGGAGAATCATATGAATCTACCCGATCATCGCTCAGCCAGCAACGCTCGCATCCTCGCTGCGGTCGAGGATTATATCCACGGCTGGTATGGGGGCGACCCAGCGCGTACCAGGCGCTGCCTCCACCCGCAGCTCGCCAAGCGCCTTGTGAAAGACGACGCGACAATCGAGGAACTCGACGCCGCCACGCTGATACGCTATGTGCAGGGGCGCGTGGGTACTGCGCCACCCGCTACGCAGCAGCAGGAGATCGAGATACTGGGCGTGTATGGCAATATGGCCAGCGTGCGCGCCGAAATGAACGAGTGGGTAGACTTTTTGCACCTCGGTTGTTTCAATGGCGAATGGAAAATCGTCAACGCGATCTGGTCGTCCAAAGCACAGGAGGAGCGCCTATGAGCAGTAACGTTAAGGCCACGAACAGGTTGAGTGTGCGTGAAGCCATCCGCGCCAAACGCGCAGTGCGCAATTACCAGGATGCACCAGTGCCAGCCAATATTGTCGAGGCCATCTTGGATGCTGGTCGCCGCGCGCAGAGCAGCAAGAACGACCAGCCCTGGACGTTCGTGGTTGTCCGTGAGCGCGCGCAGCTCCAGCGCCTCAGTAGGGCGGGCAGCTACGCGGCGCATATGGCAACATCGGCATGAACCGTGGTATTGGTAGCCCCTAAGGGGTATGAATTTGATCTGGGGCAGGCAGCAGCGTATATGCAGTTGGTCGCGGTCGAACACACTGTCGGCTCATGCGTTACCATACT
>JACMIM010000502.1 GCA_014381165.1 Roseiflexaceae bacterium | reverse complement strand
TTGCGCTTGTTCGCGCCGACGCTCAGGCGTTGCGTGTTTCCGACGAAAGCACCGCTGTGCGCTGGTTTCCCTGCGCCGCGCTGCCTGGTGAACTGGCCTTCGACCACGATACGATTCTTGCGGCGGCGCTCAATCGGCTGCGCTCGAAGCTGGAATACACAACGCTGGCCTTTCAGCTGTTGCCAGAAGTGTTCTCGATCCTTGAGCTGAAGGCGATCTACGAGCAGATTCTTGGCGAGGGCGAGCTTGACAAAGGTAATTTTTATCGCAAGATCAAAGACGCGCGCTTGCTCGAAGAAACCGGCGAACGGCGTGAGGGCCGCGGACGACCGACCACATTGTATCGTTTTGCGCGCCAGCGTGGCGAGGAGCAGTTTGTGTTTCGTTGGCGCGAGGCGCGCGGCGAAGGCGTGAGCGACTAACAAGGAGCATTTTTATGTCCACTATCAGCTTAATGGAGCGATCTCGTCCGTTTCTTAGCTACCTCGACGATTGGTACGCGGGTCTCAAGCCCATTGCGTTGCAGAATGTGCTTGGCGGCGAACCAGATCGGGTGGCGTTGATCTCGGTCGATGTCATCAACGGCTTCTGCAAAAGCGGCCCGCTGGCCAGCGCGCGGGTTGGCCGGATCGCCGCGCCGATCGCCGCGTTGTTCGAACGCGCCTATGCGGCAGGGGCGCGCAATTTCGCGCTGACCCAGGACACCCACCCACCTGACTCGCCCGAGTTCGAGATGTACCCGCCGCACTGCGTGGTTGGAACTGAAGAAAGCCAGGCGGTCAACGAGCTGAAGGCGCTGCCATTCTTCAGTGAGATGGTGGTATTCCCCAAGCGTTCGCTGAATTCGCATATTGGCACCGGCCTGGGCGCGTGGGTGGCCGAGCGCCCGCAGCTCGACCGCTTTGTGGTGGTTGGCGATTGCTCCGACCTTTGCACCTATCAATCGGCAATGCAACTGCGCCTCGAGGCCAACGTCGCCGGGCTGCGCCGCCGCGTGATTGTGCCAGCTAATCTGGTCGACACCTTCGACACGCCGGTCTCGACCGCCCGCGAACTAGGTATCTTCGCCCACGATGGCGACCTGCACCACATGCTGTTTCTGCACCACATGGCCAGCAACGGCGTCGAAGTGGTGAGCGAGCTTGTCTAAAGCTCAACGCACCCTCACCCCGGCCCTCTCCCCGCGGGGAGAGGGCCGGGGTGAGGGTGCTTAGGGCCAACGGTAGGCCTCGCCGCCAGGCAGCCGTAGGGCGTCCTCACCGATGTTGCCAAACGTGGCAGCCCCGCCGTCGGCCAGCTCGAGTCGGGCGAAGGCCGTGTATTGCACCAGCCGGTTGCCGCTGCGGAAGGCGTTGGTAAGCGGCGCACCTAGGCCGGCAGCCCCGCCGCTGTCAGCATAGAGTTGCTGAAAAGGCTCGGCTAATTGCGGGTCGTTCAGGGCATTATTCGCGCCGATATCGCCCGCCGCCAGCCATTCGCCAAGCGGGGACTGCTCGACCGCACCGCCGCGCAACCGCAGGCAGCCGCGCTCAAAGCACTGCTGAGTGAATTCGGCGAAGGGGACTGCTGGCGAAATCGGCAGGCCGAAGCGCAGCTCGCCGCCCTGTCTACGCCAGAATTCCCACAGTGGCGCGGGAACATAGATGCCGTCTCCGTTCTCTAGCCAGCCGTTCGCCAGCAGCGCGCCATCCTGCTGCGCGATCTCGACCGACGCCAGCGCGTGTTCCGGCCCGTCGTCGATCTGCACCCCCAGTTGGTAGCGCCCCGACGCGAGCGTAACGGGCAGTCTCAGCGCCTGCATGTGTTGAACCGCTTCGCCCTGAGTCAGCTCATCAGGGCGGAGCGCGCCATAGAACAGCGGCAGGCTACCAGCAGCTACCCGCTGCCCATCGGCATCGCGTAGCAGCAGCGTGAGAGTCCTTGGCTGCGCTGTAGCATCTTGCGGTGCATCCTGCCGCGCCAGTTCAAGCGTTGCCACCAGGTGTGATCCGGCCCGCCAGCGGCCATCTACGGTCGGCGAAAGGCGAAATCCCGCCAGCCTCAGCACATCTCCCAGCGCTTGATCGGCCTTGACCAGCGGCCCCGGCTCGACCGGACGATACAGATCATACCCGCCGCGCGAACCCTGCTGGGCGTAGCGCCGCCGAATCAGTGCGATCGCCTCGGGCGACAGCCAGTTGCCCAGGTAATCGAGCACAACCAGCGGCACCTGGCCATTCGCCAGATCGCGCCGCAGCGAGCGCTGATCCCACAGCTGTATGATTTGGCTATGCTCGAAGGCTTGCAGCCGCGCCACCTGGCCAGCCTGGGCTGCCACACCAGGAATGTCGGTGAAAATCGGCCCGCCTGCCGCCCGCACTTCTGCTACCAACGCCGCATTGACGCGGGCCTGCGTCGCCAGAATCTGGCGCTCCCGCTGAAGATCTTGCCAAACCCCGCGCCGCCCAACGATCAGGCGCGGCGGGTTCTCGCCTTCGATCACGCCAGCCAGCTTCGTGTACTGATCACTCCAAGTAGGGTAGTAGCGCATCAGGCTAGCAGCCGTGAGCAGCACAAGGCCAAATGGCAAAAGGCGAGCGGCCTGGCTTCTAATCCCCAACCCCTGACCCCCGACCCCTACAAGCGCTATTCCCACCAGCCAGAGCAGCCCAGCATACAGTTCTAGAAAATAATTCAAATACGCGCCGAGCTTGCCCACTCCAACCGCCGTTGCCGCTGCAACAAGTGTGTAGATCAGCACGGGGGCTAGGGGCTGGAGACTAGGGGCAGCAGCAAGGGCTGAGGGCTGAGGGCTGGGGGCTAACATCCCGTGTCCAAAGCTTGAGCGCAGAAGTGCTGCGCCAGCCAGTAGCGCAGCCACAAACAGCAGGCCGTGGATGGCAAGCTGGCCACGCCAGAAATCGGCGGCAAGCTGGCCATCCCAGGCATTGGCGTTCGCCACCACCACATGCACAAAGAAGTGGCTGCCAGCCGCCAGCCACGCGAACATTCCGCCACCAAGCACGCCAAGCAGCGCGATCAGCAACAGCCCGCGCCGCCAGTCGCGCAGCAGCAGCCACACACACGCGGCCACCGGCGCAGCCAGCAGCGAGGGCTTGGTGAACAAGCTGGCGGTCAGTAAAAGCGCAGCCGGCAGCAGTGATCCCAAGTGATAGATAGTAGATTGCAGATTGAGCTGTTCTAATCTGCGATCTGCATGCAATCGGCAATAGTACAAGCCCCACAGTCCCAGCGCCACGCCCAACAGATCGACCCGCATCAGCACCGCCCACTCGCGCGTGATCGGCAGCGACAGAAAAGCAAGCGGCAGGAGGAAAGAACAAAGAACAGAGAACAAAGCACCGCGAGATGCCCCCCCTGCAGCACCCTGCTCTTTGTTCCCTGTTCGCGTGTTCCCGGCGCTGAAGCGCCGGGCTCG
>JACMIM010000501.1 GCA_014381165.1 Roseiflexaceae bacterium | reverse complement strand
GCGTTGCGAGTAGACCAGGTTGCGCAGCGTCATGGCCCCAGCGTCTTCGCCCCGGCCTGACAGCTGGATGACGCGGCGGGCGATCGTACCTGCGTCGATCAGCACCTCAGGCTTGCCGCCCTGTTGGCTGATCACAACGCCCTGCGTGGGGCCAAGTGTTTGCGCAATCAGCGTCGCAAGCTGATCGAACCCACGCGCGACCCGCGTAAAGGCCTCAGGCGAAGGAATGAGCGAACGCTGAGTCATCATCGTCTCCGCATGTTCGAAAGGGACTGATACCGCTCTCAACGATAACACAAGGGCAAATAACTGGCAAGCGGTGTAACCGGAGCATAATCGAAAGCAAAACCTTGACGGTTGCTTACAGCGCGTGTAAGATGGCCTACATGTATTGAGTTGTATCGGGTGGTGAAACCGCCGACACAGCACGAACCCCTAGCGTTGCATACACATGGTGAGGCAACTCATGACAAAAGTCGAGCTGATAGACGTTGTCAAGCAGTACGATGCGATCGAAGATGTAACGTTGACCGGCTACCGCAACCCGCCAGCACTTAATCATGTCACCATGACGATCGAGGATGGCGAGACGATCAGCATTGTTGGCCCCTCGGGATGCGGAAAGTCGACCTTGCTTAAGGTCGTGGCTGGGTTGGAGTACCCGAACAGCGGGCGGGTGCTGTACAATGGCCAGGATTTCACCGAGATCAAACCCCAGGAGCGCGGCGTGGGCTTTGTGTTTCAGGATTACGCGCTGTACCCGACCAAAAAGGGCAAGGGCAATCTTCAGTACTTCTTCGAGGTTCGCAAGCGCTCTGAGGCCGAGCAGGAGGCGCAGCTAAAGGCGACTGCCGAACTCATGGGCGTCGATTTCGACCTGCTGCTTGGCCAAATGCCCGACACGCTTTCTGGTGGCCAGAAGCAGCGCGTGGCGATTGCGCGCTGCATCGTGCGCGACCCCAATCTGTTTCTGATGGATGAGCCGATTGTGAATCTCGACGCCAAGCTGCGTGAGCGCACCCGGATCGAGATCAAGAAGCTGTTGAAACAGTTTGCCATCACCACGCTGTATGTCACACACGATCAGCAGGAGGCGATCTTCATGGGCGACCGCATTTGTGTAATGCGCCATGGGGTGATCGAGCAGCTTGGCAGCTTCGATGATCTGTACTATACGCCGGCTAATCTGTTTGTGGCGAGTTTTATTGGCACGCCGCCGATGAGCGTGCTGCCCGCCGTGGTCGAAGGCGCGCTGCTTGTGCTGGGTGAGCATCGTTGGAATCTTCCGGCGGCGCTGGCCGGTCAGTTGCCTCCTGGCCCAGTGCGGTTGGGCGTGCGCCCGGAGGGCTGGCTGCTCGACGCACCCGACGGCGCATCCATGCAGGTGCGCCACGTCGAGCGCATCCCGACCGAGCGGGCTTCCTTTTTGATCGGCAGCCTGTATACCAATGCTACTATTGTCCTGGCTGCACTCGACCACCCACACGTGACGCAGGTTCAGGTCACGCCCGATTGGGAGCGCGCCTATATCTTCGATGCTGAAAGCGAAGCCGCGCTGTGGACGCCGAGCGCACCGGATTTATTTTGATGAGTTACGCAGATGCACGTCCTCTTCGGATCATCGCAGCACCGCCGCTGCGCCGCGCACGGCGAGGCAACGAAGGCAGGCACCCAATGGCAGCACTTGAGATTAGGTCGGTCAGCAAGGCGCTGGGCGGCAATCAGGTTGTAACCGACATTTCGTTGAGCATTGAAGATGGCGAATTCTTGGTTCTCCTCGGCCCATCAGGCGGCGGCAAATCGACACTGCTGCGCATGGTCTGTGGCCTGGAGACGCCGGATTCGGGCCAGGTTTTCATTGATGGCAAGGATATGACCCGCGCCGCCGCCCGCGAGCGCAACCTGGGCATGGTCTTCCAAGATTACGGGCTGTACCCGAACATGAACGTTTTTCAAAACATCGCGTATGGCCTGGAGGCGCGCGGTGGCCTTTCACGCAGCGAGATCGAGCAGCGTGTGACCACCGCTGCAGGCAAGCTGGGCCTCAGCGACAAGCTCAAGCGCAACATCACCGAGCTATCCGGCGGCGAACAGCAGCGCGTGGCGCTTTCGCGGGCCATGGCCAAAGATGCCAATGCCTACCTGTACGACGAGCCACTTTCGAACCTCGACCCCAAGCTGCGCCACACCGCCCGCCGCGATATCATGCAGGTGCATACGGAAAAAGGCAAGCCAAGCCTGTATGTCACCCACGATCAAACCGAAGCCTTTTCCATGGCCGATCGGATCGCGCTGATCGGCCAGGGGCGGCTGCAGCAACTCGGCACCCCGGACGATCTGTTGCACCGGCCAGCGAATATCTTCGTGGCGCGCTTCATTGGCGCACCGCCTATGAACTTACTCTGGGGCGCGGTCGAGCGGGCTGGTGGCGGCTTTGTGTTTCAGGGCGATGGCCTGCGTGTGCCGTTGCCCGAGCGCTTGAACCCGGCGTTGGAGCGCGCCGATAGCCCACAAGTTGTGTTTGGCCTGCGCCCCGATGCCTTGGTGCCGGTCGGCATGCCAGCGGAGTTCGAAATCACGCCCACAAACACCGTCAGTGGCGGCGTGGTCGATGTCGACCCGCTGATTGGCGAAACTGTGGTGTCGGTGAAGATCGGCAAGGATTCCTGGCTTTCGGCGATGTTTCAGGAGGACGGCGACGAGATTCAGCCAGGGCAGACACTGAGCCTGGGCATGGATCTCGACCAGGTGCGGCTGTTCGATCCACATTCTGAGCAGGCGATTGGCTAAGAATAATCGCGCTATCGCAATCCTGTCGGATTTATGAACAGGACTTTCGCTTAAAGTATCTTTTTCGCCTGCGGCGGGCAAGGAATTGTTTTTTCTTAGCAGTTTTTTGCGCTGCGGCGCAAAAGACTGCCAAGAAAAGAGTGAATTTTGGTAGCCAGCGAAAGACCTGATGAAATAAATAGAAGTTACGCAGTTGCCCAACAGGGTTCATTTCGCCTGCGGCGGGCAAGGAAACAACGAAACAAAAAGATAGATGCTCCATGCTGCCGCAGGCTGAAGTCGCCAACTGCGTAAGTCCTCATAAGAAAGGATTTTTTCTCAGGGCTGCACCCCCAAACATCCGCTTTGTGTTACGCACGTTTGCAACGCACAGTGGCAAAAACCTTGCTACTGCTAGCCAACTGGCATGAGCAGGAGTCCGCCACATGGCCGAAGTTCCCGAAGTCGAGGTGATCGTGCGCGATCTGCGCGAGGCAGTGGTAGGCCGCAGGATAACCGCCGCCGCGGTGCTGCTGCCCGAGGCGGTGCGTTTTCCCGCGCCCGATCTCTTCGCGGGGCTGCTGGCCGGGCGCACCGTGCAGGCCGCCGAGCGCCGCGCCAAGCACATTCTGCTGCCGCTCGACGGCGAACTGCTGCTAGCCATCCACTTCATGCTTTGGGGCACGCTGCTGATTGGCCCGGCCCGCCGATCGCGCCCGCCCGAAACGCTGATCGTGTTTGGGCTGGAGGGCGACCAGGAGATACATTTTCTCGACAAGTTGGGCTATGCCCGCGCGGCTGTCGGCCCATCCACCGAGGTGATCGAGCGGCTCGACCTGGCCTCGCTTGGGCCGGATGCGCTCGATCCAGCCTTCACACCGGAGGTCATGGCGGCGCGGCTGGCCAAGCGGCGCGGCCCACTCAAGACCGTGCTGCTCAACAACAAGGTCTTCTCGGGCCTGGGCAACCGCGATGCCGACGAAAGTATGTGGCTGGCGCGAATTCACCCGCTGCGCCAGCCGCCGACGCTCGCGCCCGAGGAACTGGCGGCGCTGTACGAGGCGATCTGCCAGACCCTGCACGAGGGGCTGGCGTTGCGTGGCACGCAGTCCGATTTGTTTGGGCGGCCAGGCCGGGCCAAGCACCGCCGTAATGTGTTCGAGCGCACCGGCCAGCCCTGCCCGCGCTGCGGCACGCGTATTGCGCACCTGCGGATTGGCGGGCGTAACACCCACTTCTGCCCAACCTGCCAGCCTGCACCCTAAATGAGCATCAAGACACCACGACACCAAGATTTCTAGAAATCTTGGTGTCGTGGTGTCTTGATGCTCATTTAGGGTGCAGGCTGGCAGGTTGGGC